>NZ_JBFTSN010000291.1:0-8380 GCF_056400045.1 Paenibacillus sp. 01L418 | reverse complement strand
TCTCATAGCTCTCCTTCACGTTCAACCGAATGCCGCCGCCAGCTGTTGAATAATAGCCATTGCCGAACTGATCAAATATATAAACCGAGTTGGCGCCGCGTTTTATCGTATTGATGAACGAAATATTTCCCTCTATGCCTCGCTGGATCAAGAGCAGAAGGTCAAAATCGTCAGGCACCTGATTGCTATTATCGATCGATGTTTGCTGCCTTTTCTCGTAATAGCTGTTCGAGAGAATCAGATTTTGTTTGATATCGTTCTGGTACGCAGGAATAGAGGAAATACGAATCATATCCTCGATATAATCGTCAACACGAACCATCATGTTCTCAAGCATTTTGGTCGAATAGACAATCGTTTTCTCCTCAATCGAACGCGAGTAATTGCTATATGAGATGTAGCCTATAAACGATAACGGCAGCGTGATTAGAAGCAGGAAAACGATAAATAGCTTCCCCTCCATTCTCATGCTGCCTAAAGCTGCCCATATGCGCCACAATCGTTTTCTGGGGCTCATCCTCTTAACTCTCCCTTATTCTAGATGGCAGGCATAACGTTTCCGCCGTTTACAGGAATGTAAGCGCCAGTTATAAAGCTTGCTAGATCCGATGCTAGAAAAGCGACCGTATTGGCAATCTCTTGGTCCGTTCCTCTGCGTTTAAGCGGAACGTTTTGTGAATAAGCAAGGTTCTCCTCCGTACCAGTGGCACGATCGCGATCACTGATGGTCCACCCTGGCGCAACCTGATTAACCGTAATTTGATGCTCCCCAGCTTCTTTGGCTAACACACGATAGACGCCATCCATCCCGCGTTTGCCAGCTGTATAGGCTGATTGTCCCACAAAATTTTGCATCGCGCATTCAGTGTTGATGCCAATGACTCTACCGCCGCCCCGCTCGATCATTGCCGGCACAAAAGCTTTCGCTAAAAAGACGCTATGCAATACGCAGGATTCGAATTGGCTGACATAATCAGCAACAGGCTGTTCTAGTATGCTTGTCCATTGGTACTGAATGACCGCGTTAGCGACAACGATGTCTACATGGCCGAGCTCCTCTGTTACCTTAGCTTTCATTTCATTAATATGCTGCTCATTCGTTACGTCTGCCTGTACGATCATCGCTTTTCTGCCCATAGCTGTAATTTCCGTCTGCAATTCTTTGGCCTTTGCTTCGTTATTATTGTAGTGCAGAACGATGTTAGCGCCGCAGCTTGCCAGTGTACGTGCCATAACCCGTCCTAAATCGCCAGTAGCTCCTGTGATTAAAGCTGTTTTATTAGAAAGATCAATGTGCATGAATAAGGTCACCTTTCTTTATGGAAACAGATTTGTTAGATCATTTACTAATAATTATGCTACCAAAAAATATTCATTTTATAAAGCTTATCCAAAAAAAATGAATTTGTACACACAAGTAAACGATACGGCGAATTAATTTACAATATGGTTATCTTCTTCATGGCTTGCAGCGGCTATTTCAAGCAATATTCCTTGTGATTTCGACTATTTTCATGTATATTACAGACTATAGCCTACTCTAAACATTCACATATGTATTAATAATAACTCTTATTCGGAGGTAACCCTTGAAAATCGAGCTATCAGAGCAAAGCCTGCCTATATTTGAGGCTATATCGAGTAATGTACGCATTCAAATGATTCACCTGCTCTCCAAAAAATCAATGAACATTCGCGAGCTGGCAGAGGCTTTAGGCTTAAGCAGTGCAATCATGACAATGCACGTAAAAAAGCTGGAGAAGGCCGGAATCATCAAATCCGAAATGACCCCCGGCAAAGGCGGTGCCGCTCAGAAGGTGTGCTCGCTTAGCATGGATGGACTTGAAATAGCATTCCCTCGCAAGGACGTCGTACAGCGCGAGTCACGCAGAACCGAGGTTTCCATCGGACATTATACCGATCTCAACATCGTTCCTACTTGCGGCATTTGCACGACGGAAAAGGTTATCGGAATTTTCGACGACCCCCGCTACTTTCTTGATCCCGATCGCGTGAACGCCAAAATATTATGGTTCTCGCAAGGTTATATCGAATACAAAATTCCTAACTTCCTATTAACGAGCGAGAGTCCAGACGAGCTCGAAATTTCGATGGAAATTTCGTCTGAAGCGCCTCTCACCAATATGAACTGGCCTTCGGATCTTACGTTTTTCTTTAATGGTGTAAATGTTGGCATGTGGACGAGCCCTGCCGATTATGGCGGAAAAGGCAAGCTTAATCCACCTTGGTGGTTTGATGATGTCAACCAGTTCGGTTTATTGAAGCGGTTGATTATTAAGAAGGATGGCACTTACATGGACGGCCTTAGGCTCTCGGATGTAAGTCTCGACCAGATTGATATTAGCAACAGTCACTGGACGTTCCGTATTGCGATTTTGGAGGATGCTGAGCATATTGGCGGCTTTACTTTATTCGGCTCTGGTTTCGGAAACTATAATCAGGATCTCATTTTCAAGCTGTACTATACGAAGCTGGCGCAAGAGGATCGGACAACCGTCTAATCTGCTATATACGAAGAAAAGAAGAGGGGCCCCGCATGGGGCTCCTCTTCTTTAGCTTGATTAAGCTGCTTCCTGTCATAGTGCCTCGTTAATCTATTCTTTCGCTGATAGCAAATTCAAGATTCGGTAAAGAAACACTGCAGTTTCAGCACGGGTAGTATGATTGCTTGGCTTGATCATGCCGCCATCTCCTTGAATGAGACCTAGCTCAATCATGCCTGCTATGCTGCTGGCTGCATAATCTGGCACCTTATCTGCATCCTTGAAGCTGCTGAGCGATGCAATATCGCTAGGTAGCTCTAACGCTTCCGCTGCCTTTAATGCCCGCGCTGCCATAACCATCATATCTTGCCTTGTTATCTTTGCCTTCGGCTCAAATCGTCCACCCTCCATGCCGGTAACGATACCTAGCTTCTTGGCAATAGCCACTGCATCATAAAAATAATCCTGTGGCTGAACATCTGTGAATGCATCGCTTGCCTCCGCCTTCAAGCCTAACGCTCTTACAAGCATTAGAATAAAGTCTGCTCGGCTTACCTGTACAGCCGGGCTGAAGGTTGTAGCCGATGTTCCTTTTACAATACCTAAGGCAGCCAACTTCTCAACCGCTTCCTGCGCCCAAGAGTATTTGCCGAGATCTGTAAAGGCTGCTGCGGGCTGTTTATAAAATACTGCATAGATGCCCATGCGGTCTATTTGGAACCTGATATGTTTATCTGAGTCGGAATAGGCTGCTGCCGCAATTGCTGATGCTGTTCCTTGTTCATTAATGGACAATATACCGATGCTTGACGCTGTCTCGCTGCCTGTTAACAAATACGGGACCGTAACGGTAATCGGTGCCTTTGCATTGGTCCATGTATAAGCCTTTCCATCCAATAGCGCCGAAAGCTCAACGACTGCTCTTTCACCTATCTGGATCTGTACATCCTKCTTCAACGTTTTAAGGTCCCGCTCGCCGATGATAAGCCGCAGCTCCTTGCCAAGCTCTGCTGACTTCACCAGCATCTGTCCAGAAAGCAAGATCGTTGCTTTAGGCGTCGTTACTTCAATAAGCAAGTTAGGATGCTCAGACAAGAAGGATACAGGAAGATCCAAAGCATACTTCGCTGCCTCGCCGTTTTTGTTAAGCACAATAATTGCTTTCAGCTTTCCGTCTTTATCTGCTTTCGCCCGAGCTATCGCCTTCTGCAGGTCTTGTTCACTGACCACACCGACAGCCATCGTTCCACTTGGATCAAGCTTAGTGCTCATTTCCGCTTTGACAGAACCATCTGATTGCAGCTGGAACAAGTCAGGAGTGGAAATGACCGAGTCCCCGCCTCCTCCGCCAGTCGATGCTTTCTTGTACTCAAAAGTAACCCGTTTAGGCTCGCTCATATCATCTAATGCTAGATACGCCTCATAGATCCCCTCTACATCACCTGTCAATGTAAATGCGAATTGAAAGTTTCCAGTTTCTGTACTCGTCGTCTCGGCTGTGTAATTTACCTTGCCTTGTGGATCAAGCACCTTCAAGCTTACTTTTGTATGATCGCCATTCACCACTAACCCATCAATTGTTACCTTTTTTGCCGCAGTATCCAGTCCTGCTTTAACGCCTTCTATCGTCTTAATAAGCTCAATCTCTTTCTTGTATTCAAAAGTAATCTTCTCCGGCTCACTCATATCATCTGTTGCTAGATAGGCCTCATAGGTTCCCTCTAGTTCACCTGTAAGTGTAAAGTCGAATTGAAAGTTTCCAGCAGCTTCACTCATCTTCTTCGCTTCATAGTGAACTTTGCCTTGTGGATCGACGACTTTCAAACTTACGTTTGCAAGATCGCCATTCATTACCAGACCGTCTAAAGTTACTTTTTTGGATGCCGCATCTACCGTAGTTTTAATGCCTTCAATAGGCTTGGCTTCCTCTGCTCCCGAAAAGTGATAAACGCCAAATTCATAGAACGAATATCCGTAAAATGTTGCTCTTTCGATCCCTTCAAATTTAATGTATCTAGCTTTGATCGGGTCAAAATGAACCGTTTCTTTGCCGTCCTTCGCCGTAATTACGCCGTCATTTTCCTTGATCACACTCTTCCAATTTTGCTTATCATCGGAGACGAGTAATTTATAGGTTTTTGCGCGAGCGTATTCCCAATCAATCGTTACAGTGTCCATCTCCGTCACTTCACCGAGATCGACCTGGAACCATGTGTTGTTCAGCAGTTCACTTGCCCATCTTGTTGAAGGGAATCCATCAACTGCTTTCCCCGGAGCATAATTTGGATTACCGGCTTCTACTGTAGATGCTTCCGCGGCTTTATTCTGTGCCAAATTTCCAAGCAGGTAATAGACGTCTTCCTTCAGCGTGCTGTACGCCCCGTCTGTAATCATATGCTCTTTTTTCAGAAGCTCCAGCTTCGCATTAAAGCCTTTTAAGTACTTGGTAAACTTCGACTTGTCGTTTCCTTCGAACCGGMTCATCATCTCCAAATAATTGTTCAGCGAGCGAGCTGCTTCGTCATTTGTGAATTGTTTGGTTTCCTTGTAGCTTTCAATTAATGTTTTCAAATCGGATGCGCTGGTACCCGCTTCAATCACATAAAATGTTTTTTCCGATTTGCCTGCTGCTACGGTAATGACAAGCTCATGTTTTCCTGGCTTGCCTGCCAAATTTATAACCGTTCCTTCTGTGTAAGGCTTGCCATTAAAGGTAGCTGTTACTTTATTCAATCCACTTCCATCATCATTGATTAATTTCCATGTAAACGAAATGGGTTCTCTTTCCGAAATAGCCACTCCGCTTTGAAGCACTTGGCCATTCATTTGTACTTCTGCCTTTGGAGGGGCAGCGTTGTTCGCTTGATACGTTCCTTTTATAAATTGATAGAGCCAATCGTACAAAATGCGTGTTGCAGGATCAGCACTTACCGCCGTATCAAATACAGCATTATTACCTTGGTAGTAGGCTTTAAAGGCTGATTGCATAAAGCCGGTTTGGACGCCGCTGTTTAAATAATCAACATACCGCTCCCTAAACACGCCATCAGTCACCATACGATCATCAAACTCAAGCTCAACGCCCATCCCATACCGCTTCGCTATGTTCGTGGCGTCTTCCAGACGATCCTCATCCAATGGCTCGAAAAAGTAGTTTGGCTGGAAGGCTACAGCATCTATCCCGACATCCTTCCACATATGGCTTTTGTAAGCTAAGAAGTGCGGTATCCAGAAAAGCTTCAAGTTCTGAGCATGCACTTTATTACTCGTCGAACGAATTAAATCCGGCCCTGTCGCGCTTGTACTGATTTGTTCCTCCAGCCAGTACATGCCGGCAAGCTCAAGATGAGAGTAATGGTTTGATGCCCATTTTTGTTCCGCTTCATTTAACCACCACTGTATCGCTTTCTCTCTATTTGCATACGCTTTCATTTCTCCAACTTCAGAAGCATTGAAGCTTTCAGATATACCATCACCGTCAATATCTCCGAAATCGTTCACATACTCACCTGGGTCTGGAATCATTAAAACAACCTTTACCTTATGATCAGGCTGATTCAGCTTGCTTCCAACTTCCATCGCCGCTTCGTTTAGCTGCTGCATATCGCCTGTTTCTGCAAATGTTTTGTTCAGGTACCATTTCCAGTCCTCCAGCGTAGCTCCTCCGCCAAACGCATTTCCGGCCGGCGATGTAAGTCCAAGATAAAGAACGCCGTCAAAAAGCCAATCCACTGGTTCCCCGGACCGATCTACGTAACTGATATTAGGAATAATCCGATCCTTCGTCCAAGTACCCTTATCATTCGCATATTGTCCGTTATAGAGCAATCCAAGATTACGAATGCCAGCCGTTGCTTCTCCCGGCTCTAAGTAGCTCGGCTGCTCAGCGGCAACTTCTTCCGCTCCTTCCACTTTTCCATCTGCGCCCCATATTTCGATTTCATCAATGAAGGTCCAAGCTCTCGTATGCATCGAGAAGGTTACTTTCACATAACGGGCATAAGCCATCTCCGCATCAGAATTCCCACTTTTGATGCCATCTCTGCTTCCATTCCAGTCATATACCTCTTCTCTTGGCGGCCCATCCCCCCAAAGCAGCTTGGTTGAATTGTGTGAAAGCGTTCCCCAATTTTCTTTGTCGTCGGATACGTACATTGAGACCGTCAACGGCACAAGCATAGTGTTGTCAGGCCAATCCTGCAAAAATCGCGCTTTAATGCTCGAGATAGATTTCTTCTCCCCTAAATCAAACACAACCTCGCGTGTCATCTTCTTCACATGCCCTACCCAAGCCGGGTCCGACATATCCAACTTTCCATAAATGCCATCGGTCAGCTTATTATGATCATCCGGGTACTTGGCCTCCGGAGCTTCGGACCATTCATATCCAAGCCCCGCAGCAAGATTACGGAATGCAGACTGTCCCTGATCCTGTCCTTGATCTTGTCCATCTTCCGCTTGTACTGCCGGAACCAGTGTCAACAACAGGGCACTTATCAATGCGATAGCTATCCAGCTTTTACTTCTTTTCATTAATGACAGCTCCCTTTCTATTCTCAAATAAAAAGACTACTAGACATGCAATACAATAGGTTTCATTTCAAGCCTGCTTTAAGTCTTTTGCAGCACTCAATCCTCCTTCCTAAGATTCCATCGCAACCGATGTAGAAGCTTGCAGGACATGTTCTTACTGTTACTTTAAGAAACTTGACCCAACTTTCAAAGAGATAACTTATGACTTTGATATACATTTGTTTACTTGTCTCCTTTCACCGCTCAGATTGCTCTTGTCATGGACAAATAAATGGGCCTATCTCAAAATAAATAGACTCAAATAGGGAATGGCGTCACAGAAAAAATTTCTGTGACGCCATTTTTTTCATCAGCTGCATGATTATTAATGAAATCGAGCTATCTCTCCAGTGAGTTTATCTCTTTTGAGACTCGCCCTATTTCATCGTGCCTTGTATGGAAACGATAGGTTTAATTTTGCAACGCATTCTATTTTCGCATTTATGCGTATTCACACAATCCGCCTCAACTGTTGACGCTCAAAATGCTCTGTTGCTAGCGGCCATCGTTAAAGCATATATCGCTAACGAACCTAGCAGCTCTTATTTAGACTATTCGTATAGCTTTGAAATTCCAACGAACTCCAGAAGCATTATATCGAGAAAAATGAGGCATAACATCTTATAAAGCATGAAATAACGACATTAAGATTCGTTAAAACTTAAAACAGGTAATTTTCTGTACAATAAGCTTAATACAGTTCGTTAGGGGAGTGCTCTTAGCATGTTGTGCGCCGCTGACGGCGAAATAACTATTAAAAACATAAGCGCAACTAGCAGATGAAGAATAACTAGAGATCCCAACATTTCTTTTCTCAAGGCTCTTGCTAACCAGTAAGCCAAAGCGTTCGTTCGCCTACCCATCGTATGCTTTAAAGCAAACAGCCATCGACCAGAACAGGAAATAGCAGTACATGATTAGCTAAACAGCTCTTGTACCATTGTCTTGCAGCATATGATCCATCATTTTTGTCCAAAGCGAACTATTGCTCCAGCGAGCTGACCACTATGGAGACACCTTATCTCAACCCTGCCTATTTACCTTATGCAGGCAGCTCTTGCTTCTCAAGCATATCCGACATTTTGATCGCAAGCCCCTCATGCAGCCTCGAATGCTCCGACGCAAATGCTATCAGATGGCTTTGCAGCGACGCCGTTGCAGAGGTCAAGCCATGTGAAGGATTGCTGTCAAATTGGCAAACGTTTCGCAGGAACGAGCTGACCATCCGATCATCTCCGCCTCCGTGGCCATCCCCTTGGACGCTGCAGCGAATTTCAAGCTGTTCTCCCGTTGCATAACGATAC
>NZ_JBFTSN010000290.1:0-8385 GCF_056400045.1 Paenibacillus sp. 01L418 | reverse complement strand
GGGTATATGGATGAGGGATATGTCATTGGGACCTGCGAGGATGTAGACTTTTATCTTCGGATACAATTGCTTGGTCTGGATCTAGTTATTGCGGAGGATACATTCATCCATCATTATGGCAGTGTGACGATGCGTTCGTTTCTGGATGCGTCCTTGCTTAACAACGCTTTTTTTCGTGAAAAATGGGGCGACTGGGATCAGATCAGCAGGCTGGAGGCGGTAATGAATTCGGCATCGCCTAATGAAAAGAGAAAAGGAACAAACTTTTACCCTAGCCATATCGTTGTTAAAGGAACTGATTCGAATGTGTATTGGGTAGAAAATGGATATCGATATATTGTACGGTCTTCAGATTTAATGCATGTGGATGCAGTAAGATTGCCGCAGCTTGATTTATGGAACTGGCCGATAGGAGGGGACATTTCGATTACAGTTTTGCAGCAGAGAATAGCTGCATTATCGGCGCTCACCACCAATTTCGCTGAGGGCAGTTTAGTAAAAACGCAGGACGGCGAAATGTACCAGATTATACAGGGCAAGCTGCACCGAATGACGACAAAATATGCCTATAAGGCATGGGGACTGGAGCAGCGTTATGTTCGTCCTTTAACGCAGGCCGATAAAAACCAGTATTCGGAAGGCTTCCCTATTGTAGCTCCTCCGATCATTAAGGCTAATAATATATAATTCCAAGTTTAGGAGGACGGCAGCATGCTGACGAAACGAAAAAAAAGTACAGCTATTAAAAAAACGAGCGTCAAAAAAACGAGTGTCAAAAAAACGTTGAACGCCGGCGGGAAATTAAGCAGCCGCAAAAACAAATATGGTGTAAAAAAAGGGAAACGGCGAGGTAAAACATTAAAAAAAGGGTTGAGAAGCGGTGCAAGAGGGAGAAAAAGAAGCGGACCGTTTCACACAGGTTATGAGCAAGGGTATAGAGAAGGGCATTCGAAAGGTTTTGAGGATGCGCATCAAGAGTCTTATATGACGAATCAAGGTGCTGTCCTCTCGCAAGCACAGCCAGAAAGCACAAATGCATCGCCTTATCTGACTACTCAAATGCCGAGTGAAGCGGAAATTGCGAGCGTAGCCGGATCTCGAATCGGGATTCTTTATATATGCACAGGGAAATACAGTATTTTCTGGGAAAACTTCTATCGGAGCGCCGAAGCTTATTTCTTGCCGGGCTACCAGAAAAACTATTATGTATTCACAGATGCCGAGCACATCGTTGATGAAGAGAGATCGAACATTTTGAAGATTCCTCAAGATAATCTTGGATGGCCGGGCAATACGCTGCTGCGATATGCGATGTTTAGAAACGTGGTGCATCAGCTGCAGCAGGAATGTGATTTTGTATTTTTCTTTAATGCCAATATGCAATTCGTTGATGTCGTAAGAGAAGAAATATTGCCAATTCACGAGGGCATCGTTGCGGTCCAGCATCCAGGCTTCTACAATAAAGCGCGCCACGAGCTTGATTTTGAGAAAAATCAACAAAGCTTAGCCTATATTCCTGAGGGCGCAGGAAGCTACTACTTTATGGGTGGGTTGAACGGCGGCCGAACGGAGCACTATACGAATCTCATTCGTGTTCTGGATGAGAATATTAGAACGGATATGAATAATGGGATCAATGCCGTTTGGCATGACGAATCGCATTTAAATAAATATTTAATCGACAAGTCTCCTAAAGTGATGAATCCATCCTATGGTTACGTGGAGGGCCAGCAGCTTCCGTTTCCAATGAAAATATTAATTCGCGATAAAAACAACTTCGGCGGCCATAGCTTTTTGAGAAGCTAGCGGCATAAAAAAACGTAAGCGGTTCGGATTTTTCCGAGCTGCTTACGTTTTTTTGTGGATGAATGAAAGGAACAGCTATTAAAAGATGTCTACCTGCTCGTGGCATGCGGCTGGGATATAGTTTGCATATTTGTTTACGTTTATACGATCACCGTTCTCAAATAGCAAAGCAAGCTCTTGCGGCGAGTATTCCTTATTGCTTCCTGCGCGGTTGGCATACACATTCTGAACGACGTTGAGCGGGTTGCAAAACGCTAAGGATACTTCGCTGCATGCTAGAAACTGGCGCCCCTCAGACAGCTCCTGCGCACGTCCTGCCATACATCCTTCAAGCGTATTGGGGTTGGAGAAATCCAAGTTTCTCAGATGCGGAAGAAGATGAGTTGTGCGGTATACCGAGCTGGAAACTTCAATCGGATAGCCGAATTCATACTGCGCCGATGTCCAGTCAAACTTGCGATAGCCATACTCGATAATGTGATGCCATGGAATAGACTGTTCAGCACTCATCGTGTAGCAGTAACGAATGTTTGGTCCCAGTCTTAAGGAAAAGCCAATCAAATCGTTGTGCGCAGCTAATGTGTTCATGACGGACTGCAGCGTGAAATCGCGAACGAACAAGCAATCATCCACGATGAATAGAACATAGGTATAGGGTTCCATCGAAGCGATAACCTGCTCTTTGAATTGCTCCTCTTTAATAAATTGCACCAACGGGTATTCGTTTTTGAGTCGTTCATATTGTGATTCATAAAAATCGCTCGATGTCTTGTAAAGGACCTTCATGTGAAAATTGGAAATATCGAGGGCATGCAAGTAAAGCGATCGCAGGGCTGCATCCAGCTGGAGGGCTCGATCCTTGCTGAAAATAATACCCGTCAGCGGTATTAAAATAGGCGCTGCCCCTCCGTCGCTTGGCTGTTCAACAAGAGAAGAAGCAGGAGCAGTAGGAGCTATTGGAGCAGCTGGTACTTTACGGGCGAGGATGCCGCGTTTCCATCCTCTTGCTCGTTTGTTTATTCGATTTGACCGCAGCAGCTTCTTCCCCTTGCGAGAAGCTCTGCGACGCGTATTTGCGGACGTGCGATTTATTTTTTTACTTTGTCGTTTCATTCGCTTATTCGCAGCTGGTTTTCGTTTGACAACGGTTTGAGACAAGCGTTATCCCTCCTTATTTTCAAGAAACCTCGTTCAATGTATTCTATGTCGATAATTTGGCATGGTACGGGCAATCGATAGGCGTGAAGCGCCTGTATTCCATTGCTTGATCGCATCTATTAAATTTTCACAGACTGGGTATTCATCAGAACAACAAACTATTGAATGAATAAACATAGGAAGATGGCAAGTATATTTGAGAGAAAGAGAGGATGTTTCTATGCGGACGATAGATAAAAATACGAAAGTGGTCATTCTAGCAGGTGGGTTCGGCACTAGAATAAGCGAGGAGTCGCTCATGAAGCCAAAACCGATGATCGACATTGGGGATAAGCCAATCTTATGGCATATCATGCAAACCTATGCGCATTACGGCTTTACTGATTTTGTGATTTGTTTGGGCTACAAAGGTTATTTCATCAAAGAATATTTCTATCATTATTTTTTGCATCACTCGGATGTGACCTTTGATTTATCGAATCGAAACGAAATGACAATTCATGAATCTTCCATTGAACCTTGGAAAATCACGTTGGTCGACACAGGCAAAGAAACGATGACGGGCGGCAGGCTAAAGCGAGTTCAGCCGTATTTAGGAAACAAAACATTTATGCTGACGTACGGCGACGGGGTTTCGGACATCGATATTGGCAAGCTGTCAGCTTTTCACTGCTCTCATAACAAGCTGGCTACAGTAACGGCTACGCAGCCAAGCGGCAGATTTGGCGCTCTCGATATAAAGGACAGCAACAAGGTTATTGATTTTATGGAGAAACCAAAAGGCGACGGGAGCTGGATTAATTCAGGTTTTTTCGTAATGGAACCGCAGCTGCTTGATTATATTGAAGGCGATCATACAAATCTGGAGATGGACTGCATGCAGAAGATAGCTAATGATGGACAACTTATGGCTTATAAGCATGAGGGGTTCTTTCAGCCGATGGATACGCTTAGAGATAAAAACTATTTAGAAGGTTTATGGAAATCAGGAAAAGCGCTATGGAAAAAATAAAGGAGTGTCCATGATGAATCCAAGCTTTTGGCGCAATAAAAAAGTGTTCATTACTGGACACACCGGCTTTAAAGGCAGCTGGCTTTGCTTGTGGCTGGCAGCGATGGGCGCCAAGGTGACTGGTTATGCGCTAGCACCGCAGCAGCAGCCTAATTTATATGAGCTTTGCAATATCGATGCGATGATTCAGTCCGTTACCGGTGATATTAGAGATTCAGCAAGGCTGAGCAAGGTTTTGTTAGCTGCTGAGCCTGATATCGTTATTCATATGGCAGCTCAAGCTCTGGTTAAGCCCTCCTACGAAACGCCTGCTTATACTTTTGAAGTCAACGTCATGGGTACGGTTAATCTGCTTGATGCGGTAAAGCTTGCTGTGGAGAGTGGAGCGGGCATTAAGGCGGTTGTTAATGTAACGACAGATAAAGTGTATGAAAATCAAGAATGGGCATGGGGCTATAGGGAGAGCGATAGGCTGGGCGGTTATGATCCATATTCAAACAGCAAAGCTTGCTCGGAGCTTGTTACAGCCTCTTATCGCAATTCCTTCTTTCATAGCAAAGATGAGAAGGTTCACGGTGTCGGCATTGCAACGGCAAGAGCGGGCAATGTCATCGGGGGCGGAGATTTTGCTCAGAATCGCTTAGTTCCAGATATGGTTCGTGCCTTCATGGACGGCAGTGCGGTGAGCATTAGAAACCCGCATGCTGTAAGACCTTGGCAGCATGTACTTGAGCCTTTAAGCGGATATTTGCTGCTTGCAGAGAAACTTTATGCGAACGGATCAGAGTATGCGGAAGGTTGGAATTTCGGTCCTCGCGATGAGGATGCAAGGCCGGTAGGCCAGGTTGTTGAACAACTTGGTGCGAAATGGGGCGGCGTAGTAGTGCATACGGATACAGGCAAGCACCCGCATGAAGCCCATGAGCTGAAGCTGGACTGCTCGGAGGCGCAGCGGCGCTTAGGGTGGAAGCCAAGATGGACCCTTGATCAGGCGCTGAATAAGGTGGTTGAGTGGACGCTTGCCTATCAAGGCAACGAAGATATTCGGCAGGTTTGTTTGAATCAATGGCATGAATATGCAGGGAAAACAAGCTGAGGGGGGAGATCGATGATAGAAAAAAATTCCCGTGCAGCCTTAACAGCTTTAGTCACCGGAGCCACGGGTTTTATTGGCTCACACCTCGTTCGAAAGCTTTTGGCGGAAGGGTGGAAGGTGCACATTATCGCTAGAAATGAATCGAGCCTTAAGCAACTGGAGGATGTCCAGGGTGCTATCATCATACATCGGCATGATGGGACGATTGACAGTATGTTCGCAATTGTCGAGTCTGCAAAGCCCGATCTTGTTATTCATTTAGCATCCTTCGCCACAGTTACTTATGCGCCAAGACAGGTAGAAGAGATGCTGACAAGCAATATTCTTTTCGGTACGCAGCTAGTGGAGGCGATGTTGTCGCAGCACGTTTATGCATTCATTAATACGGGAACCTTCTCACAGCATTTTGACAATAAGCTTTATAGTCCAAAATCGCTGTATGATGCCTCAAAACAAGCGTTTACGGATATTTTAGCTTATTATTGTGAATCGTCGCCGTTACGTGTAATTACGCTGGAGCTGTTCGATAATTACGGTCCAAACGATACGAGATCCAAAATCATTTCGTTGCTGCTGAAGGCTGGAAAGGAACATAAACCGCTTGCGATGTCACCTGGAGAGCAGCTGATTGATATTGTACACATTGATGATGTTGTTGAAGCTTATATGCTCGCAGCCCAGCAGCTGCTAAATGAAGGGGCAGTTAAGAACGAGGTTTATTCCGTTTCTTCACAGCAGCCCATTCCACTGAAGGAGTTAGCGGGCATTATCGAAAAAATCATGGATGTACCGTTACAGGTGAATTGGGGAGGACGACCCTACCATCCGCGAGAAATTATGATTCCATGGAACAAGGGGGTAACCGTGCCGAAGTGGAAGCCAAAAATAACACTAGAGGAGGGAATTAAAAGATTAATAGAGCAACAGCAATAGGAATGAGAATAGATTGCTGTTAAAAATGAGGAGGGTAAATAAAGATGAGAATCTTGCTTTGTTATGAGGCGGATGAGGCAGCTGCGGGCAGTAAGGCAGCCGGTCAGCTCACCGCTGCGCTCCATGATTTACTCGTTCCAATAGGCGCAGTAACGCTGTTCAATGCCTCATATTTTGATCAGCGGATGCTGCAAGGTCAAAGCTACGATCTGTATGTAGGTGCATCCAATCATCTCTCACGTATAAATGGGCTATGCCATATAAAGAAAAGTATATTGATAACGACAGGGCTGCATCCACAAGAAATCAACCACAGCACGTCTAGATTAAAGGCTGGCCATAACCTGCCAGATGATGTTTTCCATGAGACTGCTGCACCGAATGTTGACGAGCTGGAACAGTCTATCAAACAAGCTGATTTCATTATCGGAATCGGAAATATTGAAACCTACAATTCTTACATCAAACGCGGACTGCCAAAATGGAAATTAAAAATGTTGTTAGGCGGGATTGCTGCTTTAGATCAACCTAATACGTTGCCATCTTCGGAAAATGTAAAAACGGGGCAAAGAAGAGTGTACACGTATATCGCTCCAAAACTCGGATTAAACAATGGTTTTGAAGCCGTCTTTCTACTCTTCTCGAGTTCAGACATCGCGAGTCAAAATTTGGAGCTGCATGTTGTAGGGCAGCCTGCAAATAGGTTTTTCAACAACAGGCTGCTGCAATTAAAAGCTGTGCTCGGTGATAAGCTGTTTGTTCACGGTGAAGAGCTTAATGAAGCCCAGAGCGCAGAGCTGCTCTCGAACACTGATTTTATCGTTTACCCCTCGTTAGGCGAATATGATTCTTCGATTTTACAGGGACTAATCCACGGCGCAATACCGCTTGTAACCGCGCAGTCCGGCATCGATTTTTCACCCATCGGAGTATTCGACCCATTGGATCATTTGCAGCAAAAACAGCTGCTGCAGCGCACGCTTCAGCTGAGTGGTCAAGAGATTGTGTACTGGAAAAAGATGACGATTGAATATGTAAAGGAATATCACCTTCCTTATAAGCAGGTGCTGGACAAGACGATTAAGGATTGCCTGAACGGGAATTTATATCCGAAAATAAGCATTACGCTGCCTGTTTTCAATAAAGAAGCGACGATTGTTCCCCTAATAGCGGAGCTGCACCGTGCTGTGAGCGAATATAAAAATGCTGAACTCCGTATTATTTTCGATGGCTGCTACGATCAAAGCGAATATGTGGTGAAGCAATTTTTTCAGACCGTTCAAGTGGATTACAGTATTGCTTATGAAACGACGCCTAACATCTTTGAGATTAAAACGAACAACATCGGCTTAAAAAAATCATCCGGTGCTTATTGCGTCATTTTGCAGGATGACAATTATGTTTACGATAAAAATATCTTTTACGAGGTTGTACAGTTTATGGACAAAAATACGAGTTGTGCTATTGTCGGCTGTTTATCCGGCGTTAACTTTTACCCGAGAGGAACGACGCTTAGCGGACCTGGGCAAATCTCGTGTTCTGCAAACGAGGTGTATTGGAGGCAGGATGAGAAAGCAGATCCGAATTTGAAAAACCGTGTTTTTGAAGTGGATGCTTGCATGCGCGGACCGCTCGTCATTCGAAAATCATTTTTGGAGCAGTATGGATACTTGGATGAATGCTACGCGCCTTTGTATCAAGACGACATGGATATTTGCTTTCGGGCTAAGCATTACGGCTACAAGGTGTATTGCATGATGTCCGATGTAGAGAACCGTTCTTTGACAATGGCCCATTACGATACAGGGATGAGCAGGATGTTCCAGGAGGTGATGGAGCGAAATACGAATATTTTTTATGCAAGATGGACGCCGAGTACAAACAAAGATTATGCATGGATTCATCGAACTCGCGTTGATGGATCATAGGTTAGAAGGAAGTGGTCATGAATGATTTATTTAGTAAGTTTTGCATCACCAGAATTTCAATCCTATCAAGATAGACTAAACGCGACTGCGCTGCAATTTGGCGTTGATCGTGTCATTTCATATCATCCAAGCGATCTCGAAGGAACGGCTTTTGCTCGTAAGAATGCAGCAATTTTGCAGCATGAGAAAGGTTTTGGCTTATGGTGCTGGAAGCCGTATATTTTACTGGACTCTTTATCGAAAATGGAAGAAGGAGCGCTGGTGCTGTATTCGGACGCGGACACGCGGTTCACTAATCCATTGTATCCGCTATTTGCCCACTGCGCCGATAACGGCGGATTTGCTTTTTTTAAAACAGCCTATTATTTAAATAAAAGCTGGACCAAAAGAGACAGCTTCGTGTTCATGCAGTGTGACAGCTCGGGGTATTGGGAAGCGGAGCAGGTCTGGGC
>NZ_JBFTSN010000289.1:0-8450 GCF_056400045.1 Paenibacillus sp. 01L418 | reverse complement strand
TCTCCTGATTGGGCGGTATTCCTCCTTTGGCAGGGCGGTGTATGCGATTGGCGGCAGTGAAAAGTCCGCTGTTTTGATGGGGCTGCCTGTTGCTCGAACGACGATTCTTGTATACACCTTAAGCGGTTTGTTTTCTGCAATTGGGGGCATCGTGTTTACACTCTATATGCTGTCAGGCTATTCGCTGCATTTGATGGGTATGGAAATGGATGCCATTGCGTCGTGCGTTATTGGCGGTATTTTGCTCACTGGCGGATTTGGTTATTTGATCGGGCCAACGCTCGGCGTGCTTTGTACAGGCATTATACAAACGATCATTATGTTTCAAGGGACGCTCAGCTCTTGGTGGACCAAGATTACTATTGGATTTTTATTGTTTCTTTTCATGGCTTTTCAACGGATTATTGTGATGAGAAAAGAAAAAAACGCTTTGCCAGCTTCCAAAAATAAACCGAAATTTGAAAATAAAGTCGTTAATTTGTAAATACAGAACATTTGCAACATTTGTATATTGAGAGTGTAGCCAATACAAGTTCGATAGGGAGGAAATAAGAATGAACAGAAAGAAACCGTTTATCGTCACGATGCTAGCTGCGATTATGCTGGTAGGATTGATCGCCGGTTGTGGCAACAACAGCAATAATGGGGGCAACAAACCAGCAAGCGGAAATGCAACAAACAAGCCAACAGAGAATGCGGCAACGGAAGCACCACCGGAAGCGAACAAGAAGCTGGTTGTAGGATTCGCGCAAATCGGTGCGGAAAGCGGCTGGCGTGATGCTGAGACCGATTCGGTTAAAGCGACATTTAGCGAAGATCCGAACTTCGAGCTTAAATTCTCTGACGCACAGCAAAAGCAAGAAAACCAAATTAAAGCAATCCGTACGTTTATCGCCCAAAAAGTAGATGCCATTGGACTTGCGCCAGTCGTAGAGTCAGGCTGGGAAACGGTATTGAAGGAAGCTAAAGATGCGAATATTCCAGTGTTTTTGCTAGACCGCGGCATTACAAAAGGCAATGAGGACTTGTATGTATCGTTTATCGGCTCTGACTTTATTCTCGAGGGTCAAAACGCAGCGAAATGGATGATCGATGAGTTTGGCGCTGGCGCTCAGGTCAACATCGTTCAATTGGAAGGCACAGTAGGCGCAAGCGCAGCGAATGACCGTAAAAAAGGATTCGAGGATGCGATTGCTGGCGAAGCCGGCTACAAAATCGTTTATTCCCAAACAGGCGATTTCACTCGCGCCAAAGGCAAAGAGGTCATGGAAGCTTATTTGAAAAAGGATAAAAACATCCAAGTTGTCTACGCACATAATGACGATATGGCGCTAGGCGCGATTCAAGCGATTGAAGAAGCGGGCTTGAAGCCAGGTACAGATATTAAAATTATAGGCGTTGACGGCATTAAAGCAGCTTTTGAAGCGATTGCAGAAGGTAAAATGAATGTAACTGTAGAATGTAATCCATTGCTGGGACCACAGCTGAAGCAAGCGATTCTCGATTACAAAGCTGGCACTACGCTCGAAAAATGGATTAAATCGGATGAGGACGTTTATTTCGGCCAAAAAGCAATCGATGCGCTGCCAAATCGCAAATATTAATCGTTATGGCAATTGAAGATAGGTAAATTACGAGACTGCAGAAGAGAAAAATCTCTTATGCAGTTTCGTTTTTCGCATTTCAAAGGAAATGATCATTATTTGATGAGGACGGATTGAATGTTTATGCTAAGCGGTTTATTTGCGAATCGTAGTATCCGTTTCAAGCTTTTATTTTATTTCGTCATCATTATTTTATTTTCAATCGCTGCGCTCAGCATTCTGGGCAGCACCTTATACAAAAATGCTATTGAAGAGGAAACGAACGCACATACGGTGCAAATGATGGATCAGGTTAAAAACCACATTGAAGTATACATAAAAGAAATGGATAACATTATTTATTATTTGTCGCAGGACGCGTCGGTCATCGAATTTATGAGAAGGTCGAATAACGAATCAGGGCAGCTGAAGCTGCTGGATTCTAAGGTGAGGAAACTTCAGAGGGTCTATATAGAGAAGCATGTAGAAATTGCGGGAGCAATGATTGTGAGCCGCAACAACCAATTCGCAAGCAGCGGCTTAGAGCCGATTACGAGAGATTTTATGACGGAAGAGCAGTGGTATAAGAAGGCAGCTCTTCAGCCGGAGCATATTCATTTGTTCAGCCATCCGATTGGGAGAAATATTAGAGCAGAGCAAAATTTAAGCGCCGATCAGGTGCTGTCGTTCGTGCGGGCCGTAAAGGACCCATTGACCGGCCAAGTGCTTGGCGTTATTTTGATCGATATGAAATTAGACATTATTCAGGCGATCGTAGAATCGGTATCGCTAGGGAAAAGCGGCTTTATTTTTATTATGGATGAGAATGGCGGTGTCGTGTATTCGCCAGTCAATCCGATTGTGTACCGCATTTCGGGCGATTGGATGGAGGGGCGCTCTGGCAAAGTCATTCGCCAAGTCAATGAGCTTGAATACCAGATGATCTATAATACCTTTCCAGAGTTTGATTGGCGAATCGTCGGCGTGTTTCCGCTTAAGGAGTCGCTTCAGGTCGTTGCGGACATTCAATTTTATACCGTTATCATTGCGCTGGTCACGCTGCTGCTTGCCTTTATGGCATCCTGGTATTTCACAAATGCGATCGTTCGTCCTGTTGGGAAGCTGCGCAGTTTAATGAAGAAGGTAGAAGAAGGCGAGCTTCATCTGCGCTTTCCTAGTAAAACGAAAGATGAGATCGGACAGCTGGGCAATAGCTTTAACCATATGGTGCAGGAAATTGACAATTTGATTCATCTCGTATATTTGGAGCAAAGGGAGAAACGCGAGGCTGAGCTGAAAATATTGCAAGCACAAATTAAACCCCATTTCCTCTATAACACGCTGGATACGATTCAGTGGATGGCACAGGACCGGGATGCCGATGATATCGTCGATATCGTTGTTGCCTTAACTCATCTCTTCCGAATCAGCCTTAGCAAAGGTCGAGAGGTTATTCCGCTTAGCGACGAGATACAGCATGTGGAGAGTTATTTGATTATTCAAATGGCCAGATATGAGGATAAGTTATCCTTCGAGATCGACATTCCGCAGGAGCTGCAGACGCTAAGCGTGCTCAAAATCATTTTGCAGCCGCTCGTCGAGAACGCGATTTATCATGGCATCAAAGAAAAGCTGGCTAAAGGCACGATTCGTATACATGGCTTTACAGAAGACAATAAGCTGGTTCTCGTCGTTGAAGATGACGGCGTTGGGTTTGAAGCGGAGCGGCTGATTCAGATGAATGAATCGTTTCATGCTATCCGGCAAAGCGGTGAGGATCGAGGTTATGGATTGTACAATGTGAATGAACGAATCAAGCTGTCATATGGCTCTGGTTATGGTCTTACCATTGAGAGCGAGCGGGGACAAGGCTCCAAAATCGTGGTAAAACTACCGTTAATGGTTGGATAACTTGAAATGGCTGGGGGTATGGAGATGTGGAAGCTGCTTATTGCGGATGATGAGCCGAAGATTCGCAGAGGATTAGCCAAGGTGCTTCCTTGGGAGGAGCTTGGCATAGAACTGGTAGGCGAAGCCGAGAACGGCTTGCAAGCGCTTGAGCTTGCGGAGGAGCGTAAGCCTGATATTTTGTTTGTTGATATTTGCATGCCATTTGTAGACGGGCTGGAGTTCATTGAGCGGCTGCGGCAAACGCTGGAACGCAGCATTGTCATAGTTATTTCAGGACATGATGAGTTTCGTTATGCACAGCAGGCCGTAAAGCTGCATGTATTTGAATATATGCTCAAGCCTGTAATGAAAAGCAAGCTGGAGACTGTTGTGCGCAAAGCAATAAGCGAACTTGAGCAGAAACGAGACAATGAGCAAAAGCTGGAATGGATGGATCAGCAGCTCAAAACCAATTCCGTCGCGATTCGGGATACGTTTTTGTTGAAATGGCTGGAAGGCATTATTGCGCCTGAGGAAATTCATAATCAGACCGCCTTCCTAAGACTGGGCTGGGTAGATGCTGTCGGCATGATCGCCTTTAAGGTGATTCAAAACGTGGAATCCGGCAAGGCGATGCGCGTGTGGGACCGCGACCTACTGGAGTTTGCTTTGAAAAACATTACAGAGGACCTGCTTGCTGGCAATGGAGCAGGCAATCATGTTGTGCTTAACGATAAGAAAGGCCAAATCATCGTCATGGGCTGTATAGACAGCTATAACGAATGGCTCAAGTTAGGTCAGAAAATTCAAGATAAAATGGAAGCGCTTCTYKAAAAAACGATTATTTTTGAGCAGCAGGCAGTCGAGAGTATCGAAGAGTTTCCAAAGCTGTACCGTACATTGTCAAGAGAGCTTGGCAACAAAGGGAGCTTGTCTCCGATCGTTATTTTGACGAAAAAATTTATTGATCGTAATTTCTACATGCCTTCGCTGACGCTTGGCGATGTCGCTGAAGGTGTGCAGGTGAGTCCTACTTATTTAAGCAAGCAGCTGAAGCGGGAGCTTGGGCTTTCTTTTATCGATTATTTGACGGAGGTTCGAATTCGGAAAGCGATTCAATTGATGAGCGATCCCTTGTTCAAAGTGTATGAAATTGCGGAGAAGGTAGGGTACAGCAGCCAGCATTATTTCAGCAGCGCCTTTAAGAAGGTGACTGGAACCTCGCCGATGGTCTATAAGAAAGGGATACGTTCATGATTGGAAGAAAGGCAGCAGGTTTTCTTATCCTTTGCTTGATTTTTGTGGCTTTGGTAGTATGGACGCGGGCGTGCGTAATGAACGAGAAGGTAACGAAAAATGACAGCGGATACAATTATTTGATCGGGGTGTCCCAGCCCAATTTGAGCGAGCCTTGGCGCGTGGCCATGAATGAGGAAATTCAGCAGGAGGTCAGCAGGCACTCGGATATGCGGGTTATCTTCACCGATGCCGCGCAAAGCAGCGAGCAGCAGGCGAAGGATGTGAAGAAGCTGGTTGGATATGGCGTCGATCTGCTCATCATATCGCTTGATGATCCAGTAGCTCTCACGCAAACGGTCAGCTCCGTTTACGAGAATATTCCTGTTATCGTGCTCGGAAGAGGCGTGACAGGATATGATTATACGCTTTATGTCGGTACGGACGATGAAATGATCGGCAGAAAAGCTGGCGAATTTGCAATGGAAACGCTGGGTGAGTCGGGCGGTAAAATTATTGAAATGCAAGGGCTGGCCGGTTCACCGACCGTTGAAGAACGCAGCAATGGATTTCGAGAAGCGATTCATAATTCCAAGCTTAGCATCGTGCAGACGATGAATGCGGATTGGCAGCGCGATCGAGCGGAGGATCTGCTAACGGATTGGTTAAAAGATCAACCCGAGGTTGACTTAATCTTTGCCCATAATGAAGCCATGGCGCTTGGCGCATATCGTGCAGTACAGAAGCTTGATAGGAATGATATTAATATTATCGGCATCGATGGCGTCAATTCTGAAAACGGCAGCCTGCAGCTCGTCTCGGAGAACAAGCTGACAGGCACTTTTACAAGCCCCCCTGGCGGCAAGGAAGCGATTCGTTATGCGGTCGATATATTGAATAAAGAAAAGGGAATTCCCAAAAAGGTTATTTTGCGCAGTCAGAAAATRACGAATCAACTGGAGGGGAAGGGCGAGCCGCGCGTTACGCATTCACCAGCGCCTACGCTCCAAGAGGCACAATCTCCGATAGTATTAGGGTTTGCACAGGTGGGTACGGAAAGCGGCTGGCGAATCGCGAATACAAAGTCGGTCATTAATGCGGCAAAGGAAGCAGGTGTGGAGCTGCTTTATGAGAATGCGGAGCAGTCGCAAGATAAACAAATTGAACTGATTCGGCAGTTTATAAACAAAAAGGTGGATGTGATCGCCTTCTCACCGAAGACGGAGACCGGCTGGGAAGAAGTATTGAAGGAGGCGAAGGAGGCCGGAATTCCAGTCATACTGTCTGATCGTGAAGTGAACGTAAGCGATGATACGCTGTGGACAGCTTACATCGGATCAGATTTTCGCGAGGAAGGCAGAAGGGCGGCAAGATGGTTGATTCAAGAGGCAGAGGAAGGACAAACCTATCAATTCGTCGAGCTGCAAGGAACAGCGCACTCTGCGCCAGCTGTTGGGCGGATGCAAGGGTTCAAGGAGGTTATCCAAACCGATAAAAACTTCACCTTGCTTGAATCATTGCAGGGCGACTTTACGAAGAAGAAGGGCAAAGAGCTGATGGCGGCGGCGCTGAAACGGCATGGCTCTGCGATAAACGTCGTTTATTCCCATAATGATGATATGGCTTTAGGCGCTATTGAGGCCATTGAGGATTTTGGCTTGCGGCCGGGTAAGGACATTACGATCATCTCTGTTGATGCAACAAAGTCAGCTCTTAAAGCATTAAGTATCGGAAAGCTTAACTTTGCAGTTGAATGCAATGCGCTGCTTGGTCCTCAGCTCATGAAGGCGGTTAAGGATTTGTCGGAGGGCAAGGAGCTTCCGATGAAGATTATTACTGCTGAAGGCGTTTTTACGCAGGAATCTGCCAAAATGGCGCTAGCAAGCCGTGAATATTAATAGAAGGAGAGTGCTGTTAAAGTTGACAAGGTATGCCATCAAGAGCAGAATAAAAATATTACACTACGAAATGAGGCATAGCCCATGTCAAACCTTATTGATAGAGTGAAAAAGCTAGCAGCAGGCTTTGATGAAGAAACGTTGCGAGCGATTGAAATAAACCCTTTGCTTGTCGAAGCGGGTGCCCTTCAAGCGGTAGCTCCATATATAAAGGAAAAGCAGTATAGTCAGGTTGTTATTGCTGCGGATGCGATTACATACAGCATTGCTGGGAAACAACTTGAGGAAGCCATTGCAGCGCAAGGAATTTCTGTTCATGTGACGATTATAAAAGCGGACCGTCAAGGCGATGTCATTGCGGATGAAGCATCGATCGTGCAGCTCTTATTGGACATTCAACTGCGCAAAGCACAAGTAGTCATTGCAGCAGGCTCAGGAACGATACATGATATCTCTCGTTATGCCGCTTATACAGCTGGCATTCCCTTTGTATCCGTTCCGACTGCGCCATCTGTTGACGGCTTCAATTCCAAAGGAGCGCCGATTATTATTCGCGGCGAGAAGAAGACGATCGCAGCCATTGGCCCCGATGCGATATTTGCTGATTTGGAAATCCTCGCAGCGGCGCCAGCAGTCATGGTAGCTGCTGGTTTTGGCGATATGCTAGGAAAATATACATCGTTATTTGATTGGAGCTTTGGCGCAGCTGAAGGCGGTGAGCCCTATTCAGAAGAGGTTGCTGAAATTACGCGTATTGCACTTAATAAATGTGTAGAGAATGCTTCGTTAATTGCTACCCGTGACCAGCAAGGCATTCGCATACTTATTGAAGCACTTATTGAGTCAGGCCTTGCCATGCTCTTATTCGGTCAATCGCATTCGGCGTCCGGATCAGAGCATCATTTGTCGCATTTCTGGGAAATGGAATATATTCGCCTTGGCAAAAGGCAGCTGCTGCATGGTGCAAAGGTTGGCGTAGCCTGCGCGGAAATTTCCAAGCTTTATCACCAGCTTGCTGCTGAAGAAGAAGGTCTAGCTTTTACAGCTAATCCTGAGAAGGTACGGGAGGCTATTGCCGCACTTCCGGATGAAGCCCAAATTAGAGCGTGGCTAAAGCAGGTTGGCGGTCCGACAACGACGGAGGAGCTTGGGGTCGATACGGAGCTGCTCACAGCAAGTTTGCAGAAAGCCCATCTCGTTAGACCAAACAGATATACGTTACTAAGCGTTTATAATTTCATTTAAGCAAAAACGGCTCCATCCTTTGAAACAAGGATGGAGCCGTTATTAATTTGAAGTGATTTAATTTAAAAGTTGAAATTATCTGGATCTGGGCCAAAACGGTGATCTTGGTTAAGCGCACTGATTTGAGCCATTTCCTCAGACGTTAGCGTGAAATCGAAAATATCTCCATTTTCTTTAATGCGAGCCGGAGTAATCGATTTTGGTATCGTAACGACCTCGTTTTGCAGATCCCAACGAAGCACCACTTGAGCAGGCGATTTGCCGTATTTGGCAGCAATATCAGCGAGCACGCTTTGATCCAGGTTTCCTTGCATAAGCGGGCTCCAAGCCATTAGCTGAATGCTGCGGCTCTTGGCAAAAGTGTGAAGCTCCGTTTGTGTAAGAAGCGGGTGGTATTCCACTTGATTGACCATAGGAACAAATTCACCTGCTGTAATGACATCCTGTAGGTGATGGATTTGGAAGTTGCTCACGCCAATTGCACGTACATAACCGTCACGGTACAGCTTTTCAAGCGCGCGCCAAGTTTCCAAGTATTTATCCTTTACAGGCCAGTGGATGAGCAATAGATCAACAACTTCAATGCCAAGTTTCCGTC
>NZ_JBFTSN010000288.1:0-8469 GCF_056400045.1 Paenibacillus sp. 01L418 | reverse complement strand
CAGCGGTACATTAGCAGCTGGAGCATCTGCAAATGTCAGTATTCCTGGGACATGGACAGCAGTAACTGGCAACTATACCGTATCAACAATCGTTGCTGTTGATGCCAACGAATTAGCAATTAAGCAAGCAAATAACACGAGTTCAACAAGTCTAGTCGTTTATTCTGCTCGAGGTGCCAGCATGCCTTACAACAGGTACGATACGCAGGATGCGACTCGTGGTGGAGGGGCAACTTTACAATCTGCACCGACATTCGATCAGGCGCTGATTGCATCCGAGGCATCTGGTCAGAGTTACGTGTCACTTCCATCGAATGGCTCATATCTTCAGTGGAACGTAAGGCAAGGGGAGGGCGGAGCAGGCGTTACGATGAGATTTACGATGCCTGACTCGTCAGATGGCATGGGGCTCAGCGGATCACTTGATGTTTACGTCAATGGTGTCAAAGCCAAGACCATCCCGCTCACTTCTTACTACAACTGGCAGTATTTCGCAAGTGATCAACCAGCTGACACTCCATCAGGAGGACGTCCGCTCTTCCGATTTGATGAGGTGCATTGGAAACTAGACACAGCTCTTCAACCTGGCGATACCATACGTATCCAAAAAAGCAATGCAGACAATCTCGAATATGGTGTAGACTTCCTTGAAATCGAGCAGGTTCCTGCTGCGATTGCCCGCCCAGCCAACTCGGTTTCTGTAACGGATTTTGGCGCTGTTGCAAACGATGGCCTCGATGATCTTGCAGCCTTCGAAGCTGCTGTAACATCAGCGGTTTCTACAGGAAAAATCATGTATATACCAGAAGGAACATTCCATCTCGGAAACATGTGGAAGGTCGGTTCTGTCAGTAACATGATTAATGATATTACGATCATGGGCGCAGGCATCTGGCATACAAACATCCAGTTTACCAACCCTAATGTAGCATCGGGCGGCATTTCATTCCGTGTCGAAGGCAAGCTTGATTTTAGCAATATTTATATGAATTCCAAGCTGCGGTCACGCTATCACGAGGGTGCTATTTACAAGGGCTTTATGGACAATTTCGGTAAAAATTCAAAGGTGCACAATGTATGGGTAGAGCACTTTGAATGCGGTTTTTGGGTAGGGGATTATGCACATACACCAGCAATTTATGCGGATGGGCTCGTGATTGAAAATAGCCGTATCCGAAATAATCTTGCTGATGGTGTCAACTTCGCTCAAGGCACAAGTAATTCGACTGTTCGCAACAGCAGCGTCCGAAATAACGGTGATGATGGTCTTGCCGTATGGACGAGTAATGTAAATGGTGCCCGCGCGGGTGTCAACAATACTTTCTCGTTTAATACGATTGAGAATAACTGGCGTGCGGCTGCTATTGCATTTTTCGGCGGGGGAGGACATAAGGCTACTAACAACTTGATCATCGACACTGTCGGCGGATCTGGCATTCGAATGAACACTGTATTCCCAGGCTACCATTTCCAGAACAATACCGGCATTTTGTTCTCGGATACAACGATTATAAACAGCGGAACCAGTAAAGACCTCTACAATGGTGAACGCGGAGCTATCGATTTGGAGGCATCTAACGATTCCATCAAAAACGTGACGTTTACCAACATTGATATTATCAATACGCAGCGCAGTGCAATCCAGTTTGGATATGGCGGCGGATTTGAAAATATCGTGTTCAACAATATCAATATTAATGGTACGGGACGTGATGGAATCCTTACATCGCGGTTCACATCACCGCATCCAGGTGCGRCAATTTACACCTATACGGGGAATGGATCAGCAACGTTCAACAACCTGACGACTAGCAATATCGCTCATCCCAACACGAATTACATTCAGAATGGATTTGGTTTGATCATTCAGTAACAGATTGATCATTCAGTAACAATAAGAAATGCCTGTGTAGGGGAGTTCTTCGGAACTCCTCCATTTTTTTTATGTTTATCAAAGCTATTCAACGAAAATGGAAAATCTCAAAATACATATTAAATATATACGATTTTAGAAAATGAATCTGAAAAACAAACAATTGTAAGAGCAATTAGTTGATAACGTCGTTTATTAGATAACACAAAGCGATTAGTTAACCAAAATGTTGATGATTTAAATAAAAATAATCGGAATAATCCAAGCATTCTATGCATTAAATGAATTACCGTTCATATTTTATATATAAAAGAAGCAGTTCACTCCAGAAAGCAGGAGGTTATCGCATGAATGCCGAGCACAGTCAAGGACTTAATGCCATTTCGCAACCCGGTGAATTCACAGAGCTTGACCGTTTCATGTTCGAGTCGTGGGGTTATTTGATCATYCCTAATGTATTAACCGCTGACCAAGCACAGCAATGTTTGGAGGCATCTATTCGCCTGCATGAGAGAGAAGGTACAACCGGATGGGCTCAGGTTGGCCGAGGATTTGAAAGTGAACCCACGCTGGACCAGTTGATTGATCACCCTGCGGTGCTCCCAAAAGTGAGAGCATTATATGGCGATCGTTTCATTCTTCAATCCGCTTGGTGCACGAAGCAGCCTGCATTTGGAGGAGCAGGCGGCTGGCATCAGGATGGCTCAGGAGCCTACGATTTTAATCAACTAGCTTATCCGATTCCTCTGCTGCAGCTTCGTGCTTCCTATTTACTCACTGACCAATCGCTGCCTAGGATGGGCAACATGGAGATGATTCCAGGCAGCCATAGAGCCCAAGTTCCACTCCCGGCAGACATCCGCCGCGACAAAGGTGATTTGCCTGTAGGACATGTCATTTGTGCGCCTGCCGGATCTGTATTGCTCTTCCATAACGCGGTTTGGCATCGTACATATTATCATGACGGAGATTACGACCGTTATACCGCACATTATATTTATAGTCCGCCTTGGGTTCGATTCTCCGATCGCTTTGGAAACAACAAGGACTATTTGGAGCGTACAACGCCTATGCGCCGTTACTTAGCAGGAGAATATGAGCGGCCAGACGCGCCATTTGGCGCCGGGTACCCCGCAACGGCTTTTAAAGATTAGCAATTCGCCGCTTAAGCAAATATTTGAATAATGGAGGGATTTTTGAATGTTAAATGTCGCGATGATTAGCAAATGGCATGTTCATGCTGATGGATATGCCAAACACCTGCAATCACTTGGGAACGTAAACATAACAGCAGTTTGGGATGAAATAACGGAGAGAGGGCGAACGTGGGCAGCAGAGCTCGGAGCTGCTTTTGAATCTGATCTGGATACGCTGCTTCAAAGGGAAGACGTAGATGCTGTTGTCATTGATGCCCCTACCAGCATGCACGCGGGAGTCATGGTTGCTGCTGCGCAAGCTGGAAAACATATTTTCACAGAGAAATCGATGGCGCTTACGGTAGCCGAATGCGACAAAATTACGGCTGCTGTACAAAAATCCGGCGTGAAGTTTTGTATATCTTTTCCCGCTCGAACAAGGCCTCACCATTTATTCGCAAAACAGCTTCTGGATGATGGGCTGCTTGGCGCCGTTACGCTGCTGCGTATCCGAAATGGTCACGACGGAGCATTAAACAATTGGCTGCCTGAATACTGGTACGATGAGAAACAGGCAGGCGGCGGAGCTATGATGGATCTTGGTTGCCATCCGATGTATTTGGCAAGCTGGCTGCTTGGTGAGCCGAGACGAATTACATCCATGTTTAATTATTTTACGGGCCGGGCTGTTGAAGATAATGCACAATGCTCGATTGAGTTTGCTAACAACGCGGTTGCGCTGCTGGAAACGAGCCTTGTTACTTACTCGACGCCATCTGCGTTTGAACTATACGGTACGGAAGGGACACTGATCATATCCGGAGAAGATGTTAAATTTGCTTCCAAACATACCGATTCACCGCTCCAAGGCTGGATTTCACCTCGACAGCTTCCAAAGGAGCAGCCGCTTCCACTAACACAATGGGTGGATGGCATTCTGAACGACAAGCCGATGCCATTTGGACTCGAGGACGGAACAAAGCTGACGGAGCTTCTTGAAACGGCATATATCGCACATCACGAGAGAAGAACGGTAGATTTTAAACGGCAAGGAGGAAATTAATTAGATGCGAACAGTAAAGGTAGGTATTATCGGATGCGGCATGATTGCTGGCGGCAAACATATGCCAAGCTTAGCCAAGGTGGGTAATGTAAAGATGGTCGCATTCTGCGATCTAATCGAAGAAAGAGCGCGCGAAGCTGCTGAGAAGTATGGAGTTCCCGGCGCGAAGGTTTTTACCGATTATAAGCAGCTATTAGCCATGGAGGATATTGAAGTCATTCATGTATTGACGCCAAATATTTCACATGCCGTCATTTCAATCGATGCCATGGAAGCAGGCAAACACGTTATGTGTGAGAAGCCGATGGCCAAGACCAGTGCCGAAGCGAAAGCGATGTACGAAGCTCATGTTAGAACCGGCAAGAAGCTGACAGTCGGCTACCAGAACCGCAGCAAAGCTCAGTCGTTGCTGTTAAAAAAAATGATCGAGAATGATGAGCTTGGCGAGATCTATTATGCCAAAGCGGTTGCAACAAGGCGTAGAGGGGTTCCTACATGGGGAGTATTTCTGGATAAAGAGAAACAAGGCGGCGGACCTTTGATCGATATTGGCACCCATTCACTGGATCTCATCCTATGGCTGATGAACAATTATGAACCTCACAGTGTTGTAGGCAGTGTGTTTCAGAAGCTGAAGGATACAGAAAATGCAGCTAATGAATGGGGATCATGGGACCCAGAGCAGTTTGAAGTAGAAGATTCCGCTTTTGGTTATGTGAAATTCAAAAACGGTGCTGTCGTTTCAATTGAAACCAGCTGGGCACTTAATATCGCCAAATCTGAAGGATCATATTTGTGCGGTACGAAGGGCGGTGCTGATTTTCATGATGGTCTGCGCATTAACGGTGAGAGGGACGGCAGCTTATTTCTCAACGTCATCGACGTGAAAGCAACCGAGAGAGAGCAATTCCGTGGAGAAAACCTGACTGATTTCGAGTATGAAGCCAAGCAGTGGATCAGCAGTATTGTGAACGACACCGATCCGCTCGTTAAGCCTGAAGAGGCGATGGTGGTATCGGCTATTCTGGAAGCGGTTTACTTATCAGCCAAAACCGGAAAAACGATCTACTTCGATTGATAGGCAGCTCAAGGACAAAAGTAAAAAGTAAGAAGGACGATAATAATATGAATTGCATTAAAGGACGGTATCCTGAGGTCATTAGACTTCTGGATATCGTCCTTTTCAATTGGTGTGCCCTATATTTAAGATGAAGATTTAGTGCTTTTTGCAGAGCTGAGGTGATCAATTTGATCATCTAGTACTTTGCCGGCTCTCTCTAGAAACAGTGTAATCAGTTCCAGCTCTGCATCTGTATAGGAGGAAGCCAGCTTCACCATCTCGTTGTGAAGTGGAATATACGTATTGCTGACATCTTCTTTCTGTTCATAGAGCGGAACAATAATCACTTTGCGACGGTCATTGGGATCGTTTTGCCTGCGTACGTAACCGAATTTTTCAAGGCGGTCAATTAATGCTGTCACACTTCCAGTAGCAAGCCCAGTTAGTTTGGACAACTCACCGGCTGTGATTGGTCCTTTTTCACGTAAAATATCCACAGATAAAAAATCATTATTATATAAGCCGAGAGCAGCAGCTACATTTTGTTGGTACAAAACTGTTCGGCTTCCTAGTCCGCGCATACGTGCGACGAATTGTTCCTGCTGATCGGTCGCTTGCACTTGTTGCTCGCTTGACAAAGGACAAACCTCCTTTTAAGATATGGGTATCTCGGATTCCGAGATACTTTGTTATAAAGATATTAGATGGAATGAATTTAATCAAGTTCATTCTATCGAAATCATTCATAATTTGCAAAAACTTTAGTCATGATGGCTAAACACTTTAATCCATATTTGAGATCGGAATGCTATAAGACATAGAATAATTATTTATTATGAGGAGGATTTTTATGAAAGATACCATTTTTATTAAAGGTGCACGTGAAAACAACCTGAAAAATGTTTCCCTTTCAATTCCAAAGTACAAGCTGGTCGTTCTTACAGGTCCATCAGGATCTGGCAAATCAACTTTGGCTATGGATACACTTCAAAGAGAATGCCAAAGGCAGTATTTGGATTCCATGGGCATGACCTCGGATTCGATAGGGAAGCCGAAGGTTGAGTCTATCGAAGGATTATCACCTTCCATCAGCGTTGGACAGCATGTTACCAATCGAAATCCGCGCTCAACAGTCGGAACAGTAACCGATATCTATACGTTTGTAAGGTTTATCTTCTCGCGACTAGGGAAGCGGATTTGCCCTTCTTGCAGCGGTCACATAGCTCCTTTATTTGAGCCCATAGGTGCAATGGCCGATGAAGATGAGGAAATGGATCATCAAATGATAGGCTGTCCTCACTGCGGAGCAGCGCTTGAGCAGCTAGGAATGTCACACTTTTCCTTCAATAAGCCAGAAGGAGCCTGTGGAGCTTGCAGTGGGCTTGGGCATGTGGCAAGCATTAATGAAGCAGCCGTTTTCAATTCGGAGCTCAGTCTGCGCGATGGGGGAGTGGCTTCTCTGAACGGGGTTCATCGCGATATTCAAATTCGTATTTTGATGGCGGCAGGAAAGCATTACGGCTTTGCATTTGGTCCGGATCAGCCATTAAAGGATTTCGGAGAGGTACAGCGCGATTTGTTATATTATGGTGTCGGTAGTGAAGCCTTCAAGCAGCATTATCCAAATGTGAAGCCTGTCCAAGGTACAAAATTCGAAGGAGTCATCCCTGGTTTATGGAGGCGTTACAAAGAAAAAGAAGGGGAAACAGGCACTGCGGAAAAAGAGGGAAGTTTTTTTCATGAACAGCTTTGCCCGGAATGCCTAGGAGCACGCCTTAAGAAAGAAGTTCGTCTTGTTCAAGTAGCCGGCTCAACCATCTCCGATGTATCGGAATGGTCACTCAGTGATGTATTTAAGTGGACCGAGGAATTACAAGAGACGCTCCCGCCTGAAGGTCATTATCTGCTCGAACCCATTCTGCATGATATGCCTACTAGGCTAAAACGAATCATTGATGTTGGCCTAGGCTATCTTTCTCTGAATCGGCAAACCGTTTCGTTATCAGGCGGCGAAGCACAGCGGCTGCGGCTCGCATCGCTGCTCGGTTCTGGCCTAACCGGAGTACTTTATATTTTGGATGAACCGACCACGGGTCTTCATCCCCGTGATACATCCGGTCTCATACGAGTACTTCAGCAGCTTCGTGATTTAGGGAATACAGTACTCGTAATCGAGCACGATGTTGAGATGATGCGTGCTGCAGACCATATCATCGATATAGGTCCTGGCGCTGGGTTGCACGGTGGAACCGTCGTAGGCGAAGGAAGTCTGGAGGATTTAATGTCCAGTAAGCTTTCGGTTACAGGCGCTTATTTGAGAGAAGAGAATGGCTCAACTCCTGTACGCATCCGCAGAGCAGGCAACGGTCAGTTTATTACAATCGAGCAGGCTAAACTCCGTAATGTTGACATTCCAACTGTAGCATTCCCGCTTGGCTGTCTCGTTTCCGTTACAGGTGTATCTGGCTCCGGCAAATCCACGCTAGTCTTTGATATCCTAGCAGAAGGAAGTCAGAAGGAGTTGGAGCGAATAGGGTGCAAGAAAATTACGGGCTTAGAGCATGTCGGAAATGTCGTTATATTTGACCAGACACCCATGGGACGAGTGCAGCGCTCCAACGTAGCAACGTATACGGATGTGTTTACGCAGCTGCGCCAGTTGTTCGCTGGTTTGCCTGAAGCTAAAAAAAGAAAACTGACAACCAAACATTTCTCATTTAACACCTCTGGTGGTCGTTGTGAGACATGTCAGGGGCTAGGTGTGCTTTCCGTTGATATGAACTTCTTGCCTGATCTGGAGGTAAAGTGTCTTGACTGCAAAGGAAAACGATTTACGGATGAGGTTTTGCAGGTTCAGTATGAAGGCTGCTCTATATCGGATTTGCTGAATATGTCTGTGCAGGAAAGCTTAGCTATTCTCAAAAATGAAACAAAGATAACAGGTATTATCGAGATGCTTTGTGAAGTCGGACTAGGCTACTTGAAATGGGGGCAATCGGTCAAAACGTTATCTGGCGGCGAAGGACAGCGGATCAGACTGGCGAAAGAGCTGAGCAAGCCTTCCAAAAACCATACGCTCTACCTGCTGGATGAACCGACTACAGGCCTCCATCCATCTGACATTAAGCAGCTCCATACTTTACTCAGCAAGCTGGTTGATACAGGCAATACGGTAATCGTTGTTGAGCATAGTCTGGAACTGATACGAGAATCCGATTGGGTTATCGATATCGGCCCAGAAGGGGGCGCAGCCGGCGGAAAATTAGTAGCAGAAGGCACGCCTGAGCGTGTAGCGGAAGTGGCAGAGTCGTATACGGGTATGTTCTTAAAGGAAATG
>NZ_JBFTSN010000287.1:0-8491 GCF_056400045.1 Paenibacillus sp. 01L418 | reverse complement strand
CGCTAGTAGAGGACGTCATTCTCTTGCATCGTATAATTTAGCAGGCAAGTTGAAGTGGGAGCTCCCTATCGCTGGAGAGAAGACGGCAGTAAGTAGAATTAGCAACAACTTTCAAGTCGCGGTTATCGATTCAGCAGCTGAATTAACCTTCTCTGATATTAAGGTTAAACATACTTCTGGACTTTTATTTTCTGATTTGAAGCTGCACTGGGCAAAAGGAGCTGTTGAGGAACTTGCAGCAGCTGGCGTTGTTGACGGTTTTCCAGATGGAACATACCGTCCTGCAGCTCAGGTAACGAGGGAGCAGTTTCTAGCTATGCTTGCGAAGAAATTGAAAGTTTCTGTTAAAGCAGAAAACCTGTCATTTCTTGACGTCCCGAGCACGCGCTGGTCTAGGCCTTTTATTGAATCGGCTGTAACACGAGGCTGGATTGATGCTTCAAAATATGGAAATCGCTTCAAGCCTGAACAGCCGATTACAAGAGAAGAGGTAGCGGTATGGACAGCAAAAGCTCTAAAGTTGATCGAAAAAACGGATGGCTTAGCTAAGATTTCTGACAAATCATCCATACAAGCATCAAACCTTGGGCTGGTGGGCGCAATAATAGATTCCGGTATTATTACTGGCTACAAGGATGGAAGCTTCAAGCCGCTCGCGACTTTGACTCGTGCAGAGGCGGCTGCTCTACTGGCACGAATGTAACAAGTTAGAGAGAGAGTGTGAAAAAAGGAAACAGCTTAAGATGTAGCATTAGCGTCATAGGCTGATGTCTTTTAAAAGTTGAATAAGATAGTTGTGACGTAGAACGTCATAGTATGACATATTATAAAAAGATGAATAAAATAGTTTTGACGTAGAACGTCATGGTATGACATCTTATAAAAAGTTAAATAAAAAAAGTGTGACGTAGAACGTCATAGGCTGACATCTTTGAAAAGTTGGATAAGATAGTTGTGACGTAGAACGTCATAGGCTGACGTCTTATAAAAAGGTAAATAAAAAAAGTGTGACGTAGAACGTCATAGTATGACATCTTATAAAAAGTTGAATAAAAAAGTGTGACGTAGAACGTCCCTGGTTTTCCTCTGTACAAGAGGAGCCAAGGACGTTTTTTCATTTTGAGGAGGATGAGAGATGGAATTTGCTGAAGAACATGAGAAATGGTTGAAAAAACATTTGCGTGCAAGTAAGGGAGAGCACAAGAGCAGGCTTCAGCGTGGACATGGGCATGGTGAACGTTTGTTTTTGAAGCAAGTTTGGTGGCCGATGATGGGTAGTTTTGATCATTTACATCCGGAGTATGAAGTCGTGGATTGGCGTGGGAACCCTTTTTATATTGATTTAGTTTGGCAGCGGGGAGCGACGAGGTTCGCTTTCGAAATAAAGGGTTATGGACCTCATGTTCAGAATACCGATCGAATTCGATACCGACGGGAACTAAATCGGGAAACATTTCTGCAAGTGCTTGGATACCGCGTCGTGTCCATACCTTATGACGAGTTGGAGGAAAAGCCGCAACTTATTGTGTCTTTGCTGCAGTCGCTGCTGGCTCCTTATTTGGTGACTCACACGCAAGAGCAGAACATGACACGCTTTGAGCGGGAGTTATTGCATTATGCGTTTAGGTCAAACAAGAACATTCGCCCAGCTGATGTTATGAAGGAGTTTCATATTAATCGCCGCACAGCGGTCAAATATTTGAAAAGACTGTGTGACGTTGGCAAACTGCGTCCAGTTGTATCTGGAAAAGGCATTCGTATTGTCAGCTATGAGCTAATACGCTCGGCTTTTAATCCTTTTTTTTAGGGAACGGAAGTGGACGTAGAAGTAGGACTAGGACTAGGAGTAAGAGTAAGAGTAAGAGTAAGAGTAAGAGTAAGAGTAAGAGAGGAATTAGAAATGACGGCTGAATATGTGTGAATGTGTTCATTTGTGGAGCGTGTGACTTGTAAGTATCTGGAGTGTTACTGGATTGCATGCAAATTGTATGTAAGTGGAGTGTGGTTTAATTGCATGCGATTTGTGTAGGTAAAGCGGGATTGAAATGGTGTAGATGGATTGTGAATGTAGTGTGTGGGGGGTGTGAATTTGGATTGTGCACGTAATGTGAGTGAAGTATGCATGTACCGCGCGTAAAGTTTGAATAAGCGCAGGAGTGCATCTATTTTCAATAGATAAGGTGGAATTTACTCAAATAGGTGCACAAGTGCATCTATTTGAGTGATTTGGAAAAGTAGTTGTCGGAATAGGTGTATTTATGCTCTTAGATGAGCCTGCTGATATGAACCGGGGTGCTCACTTAACTAATCAGCATGTACTCTCGACTGTTTTTGTTGAGAGTAGATACTGGACTATGAGGGAATGTGCGTTTGTTTAGTGTATTGGGTGTTGGGTTATGCGTTTGTAGAGCGTGCAAGGTGTCCGATTGGATGATTGTTAAGTGTACAAGGAGTGCTATTAAACTAACAGTATGTGATTTGTGTAGGTTATGTGCATTGAGAGTATAAGTGGTTTACGCATGTTGTGTGATTGTAGTGTGCGTGACCGGATGTGAAGTGTAAATAAGCGCAAAAGTGCACTAGTTTCTATCAAATTTGATGGAAATGATGCAAAGAGGTGCAAAAGTGCATCTAGTTGAGCGGATTTGTAAGGTAGCTGGCGGAATAGGTGCATTTATGCACTTAGATAAAGTTACTGCTGCTAACTGGGGTTCTCACTTAGTTATCCTGATTTTTGTTCTTCGCTTTTGTAGATAGTGATAAATGGGTGCGCAGCAGTGTGCATATTTTAAGTGTATTTGGAGTGAGAGTATGCGTTTGTGATATGTGCAAGGATTTATATGTGAGTTGTGTAGGTAGTGTAATTAGAGTGTTTATATGGTTTGTGCATGTAGTGTGATTGTAGTGTGCGTGACCGATCGTAAAGTGTAAATAAGCGCAGAAGTGCACTTGTTATTATAAAATTTGATGGAAATAACACAAATAGGTGTAGAAGTGCATCTAGTTGAGAGGATTTGAAAAGTAGTTATCGGAATAGGTGCAGAAATGCACCTAGATCAAGTTATTGAGGTTAACTATGTACCTAAATGAAGCTATTACAGTTAGCTCTGCATCTAAATGAAGCTATTACGGTTAGCTGTGCACCTAGATCAAGCTAATGAGGTTAACTATGCATCTAAATGAAGCTATTACGGTTAGCTGTGCACATAGATCAAGCTATTGTGGTTAACTATGCACCTAAACTATGCCATTACGATTAACTATGCACCTAGATGCAACTGAGCGGGCAGCACCATAGCACCCGCCCCACCCCATACAGACTTTTTTCAAAAAAGATCAGACTTCTAACAAAAATGATCATTCTTAAGCGCTTTCATCTGTTCTATGCTAATAAAATCCAATTAGGATCAGATTACCATGGAGGATGGGTGAAAGATGATTAAGAGGAAAAAAAGCACGGTTTTCAAATTGTATGTTTGGATGATTTGTTTTGCAATTTTGAGTCAGCTGGCTGTATGGCCAAGTGCGGTATCCTTTGCAGAGGAAGTCGTTGAGGTAAAAACGATCGCGAGCATTCCCTCTATCGAGATTAACACAACAATAGGGAATCCGCCGGTTCTTCCGCTGGAGGTAGAAGCTATATTTAGCGATGAATCCGTTGGACAAGTTCAGGTAAGCTGGGACGAAATTGATCCCTCGCAATATGCTGAGGCTGGAGCTTTTAAAGTAGAAGGCAGCGTTCAAGGCACTCCCCTCAAAGCTTCCGCAGAAGTTACAGTGAGGGAAAACGATTTTACAGTATTTCTGAATGAGATTACGAGCAATGTGCCAGATGGACAAAGCGTCGTTTCCTACAGCAACAATTATCAGTCCATGCAGCCCGAATTAATGACTTTTATGAAAGGAAACGGGACTACATCGGTTAACAATGGGCTGACGGTAGAAATGAATTCGTTAGAAAAAAATATAGCTATTGCTGCTTGGGATAAAGGACCATGGCTGTCCGCCGGCACAATCGATGCAACACTGCGTTACACCAGCGGGACGCAAGGTAATATTGGGTTTGTAATCGGTGCCTATAATTCTACCCAAGGATTGTCTATTCGTTATGATGCGGGTACGACTTGGGTCATTCAAAGCCCAGATGGTTCTGGCGCGTGGGAATCTTTTGAAGGACCCGAGTTGAAAATGGATACCGATTACCGGATCAAGATTGGTTATAACGGAAACAAGCTATTGGTTATCGTTGATGGCGTTACCTATTACAACAAGGACACGAATTTATTGAATTTGAAGGCTGGAATAGGTCAGGTGGCCTTGTATAAACGTTTTGCGACGGGACAAGTCGTTTTGAAGGATATTAACATTCAAGGCGTTGGCCAAATCGAAAAACCGTCAGATATCATTAATTATGTACAAAATTATGAAGACCCGGCGTACACACCGCGTTGGTCCGGACTTAACGCTCAAGTGGTAACAGACATTACAGGCAACAAGGTATTATCGCTAAAAAAAGGAGCTAAAGAACGCGGAGCAGATTTGGATTCCCCGCAGCTACAATCGGGTACGCTTTCATTGGACTTTAAGCTAGTAAATCCTGTTAAGCTTTCTAGCGGCCAAGGTTTTGCATTTGGCTTCAGAATGAATGAGACGGCAAGCATCTTTAGCGAAATCGGAGTCGATCCAAATCGCTGGTTGCCTGAATCCAGCTCCGGTTGGGGCAGCAATTTAAATATTCCTTATCCGATTCAGGGGAAATGGAACAATCTATTGTTCAATTTTAATGGAAAAACAATTACGGTCTATATGAACAAAAAGCTAGTTGGCGATATTACATTTGCTGAATTTACCGATGCGGCTGGCTTGTTTGGACTTCGAATCAGAAGCACAGTAGAGCTGTATATCGACAACCTGCAGTATACGAATCAAATGATTACTCCAAAGGAATTGGTGCAATACAGCAACAACTTTCAGGATGGCATTACGGGAGGGTGGAGTAGCGGCTCTTCATCCATCATCAAAGAAGGCAGCAATCGCTTTTTGAAGTTGTCCGGTATCACGGGCACGGTATTGAATAACGATGCGCCACTCCTACAGAGCGCAACCTATATGCTGGATGTAAAACCTACGACTGATGCGATTGGTTTTGCTATAGGCAGCAGCTCTGTGGTGAAATTTGCGAATGACCACTGGATTTTGGAGAAGGATGGCAGCACTATTCCTTTTGTAGCAAGTGACGCTATTTCATCGAGTCCATTAGTTATGAGTTGGAATAAGGTCGGAATACAATATAGCGACTCTTCGGTCACACTAAGTATAAACGGAGCTAAGTTGACTGCGAATTTACCGTCCGGACAACAATTCGGAGAAGGTTCATTCGGAGTATACGGGCAAGGCGACTTGTATGTGGACAACATTTTGTTCACGGAGGAATTTATCCAAATGGATACTTCCCCTGTCGCAAGCAAGATGTATTATGAACAATATTATGAGACAGCTTCAAGCATGAACTGGACAGGACTCGGCGGCAGTCAAGTCGTCGATGGTTATTTGAAGGGCAGTATCGCTTCGGGATCGGTTGCGATAAATGAAGATATCGTACCTGTGAAAAACGGCGTATACCAGGTCAAGATGAAGACAAATGCTTSGTCCGCAGGAGTTAAAATCGGCAATGCAGCCATTTATTACGAAGGTCAAGGCAAATGGATGTATCAACCTAACGGTGGAGAAAAAATAGCTATCGGAGACAGCGTTGAAATTGTACCTGGCAAAGATTTTATTTTGCGGGTAAGGTTGATCGAAAATGAGTTGAATCTTTATGTGAATGGCATTTTGGTGGGCACTGTCCAAACGAAAGACTTCACACCGGGAGCGTTTGGAATTTATAATTCCGGAAATGAAGTGATGCAAGTTGAGATGGATGCGATGACCGCAGAAGAAATTAGAATATATGAGCCTGACTTCACTACGCCTAACTGGAGCGCGATGGATTCGAGCAGTCCGGCCGTGCTGGAAAGCGGCGAAGGCAGCGTTAAATTAAGGCTGCCCGGCGTATCTCTCGTTACCGATAATAACAGTCCAGACGTTGTCGATCAGAAAGTAACCTTTGATTTCAAGACGAGTGTAGGCGCTGGGACAGACGGAGGGCGCTATGGATTTATTTTGAGAGGATATGACGATAACCGCTACGTATCTATCGTTCATGACATCAATGGAACTTGGAAGCTTTCTGCAAACGGCAACGATTCCAACTTCCCTACTGCGTATTCCATGGCGGCGGATACTGTGTATAAAATCGAATTGAATCTGATCGGCAACACAGTTACTTTCGCTATTACTGATGCTGATGGCAACAGGACGGATATGGGCGCGGTTACGGATAATACGGTGACCTCAGGGGCTGGGAAATTTGGAGTGCGTTCCTGGTATAGCGCCAAAGAAATGACGATTGCCAATCTCAAAGTGGTTGAACAGGAATCCATGCCAAGGCTTCAGCTTGCGGCGGAGCTTGATTCGATCACCAAAGACGATTTGACTGTGACGCTGAATAAGGGTTTTCCGAGTATTTTTTCTTATCAGGTCGGCAATAAGACGATGAAAGCAGCAGACGAGCAAACAAATACATTACAAATTAACAATACGGAGTATACAGCTCAGACGGTTTCGGAAAAGGTTGGCGAAAGCAAATATGCCTATACGATGGCTTTTGACGAAATTGGCGTGGTGATTAAGGCTTTCATAGAAGCAAAAGAAAATAACGTTGTTCGATTCGAAGTGAGCGAAATTCAAGAAAAAAGTGATTTTGTTGTCAGATCTCTCGAGTTGAATAGTTCACTCTTCTATGTGGATAGCTCTATGAAAGGCGCGACGTACGCTTGGAACAAGTCTGACGGCAAGTGGCACGGGATTTCGGAAGAGCTGGTTGACGACATGTCCAAAATGAATCAAACCGGTTCATTCGGCACAACGATGACGATGGTGAGCGCAGAAGGACTGGGCGCGTCTATGGAAAATAACGTAATGAGCGGCGGAAATAAGATACTCGTTAACGCCGAGAAAAAGTCCCTTGTAAATAAGCTTACCGTAAAACCAGGATCGTGGACTTATCGTCATACCCAGAGCAATGAAAAGGAAGCACTGCCGTGGTATAACGTTGTTCTTACCGAGGATCGCAATTCCGATGGGAAGGTAGACTGGCAGGATGCGGCTGTGGCTTATCGTAAAGAAATATACGTGCAGCCGTTCGGCGCCGAAGACATGAAAAACAATATGATGTACATTGCGTTCAACTTCGCTAGTCAGGCAAATGATCCGTTCCTGAACGCTTTGGACACTGGTAAAGTGCTGTACAATTATTCCGACGGCTTTGGACAAATGATTTTGGAAAAAGGTTATCAGGCGGAAGGGCATGACGATGATATTCCTTCTTACTCCAACATTGGGGTGAGACAGGGCGGATTAGCCGATTTTAACTACTTGATTGACGAAGGGGCCAAATATAACCTTCGCGTCGGCGTTCATTTAAACGCCACAGAATACCATCTTGATGCAAACGAGCTGAACTATTCCAATCTGACAGGCGCTACGCCAAACGGATATAAACAGGATCGGCTAGCAAAAGGTTGGGATTGGATCGATACGAGCTATTATGTAGATCAGACAAAGGATGTTTTGAGCGGTGATCTGAAGTCACGATTTACAAACTTGTACAATCTCACCAAAGATCCAGCAAACCCGAATGACCCTGCTTTGGATTTTTATTATATCGATGTATACACAGGCAACGATTACAACGCTTATAAATTGCTGCAATATGCAAATGGCTTGGGGTTGAAAGTAGGAACCGAATTTGCGGGGCCGATTGAGCCAGGATCGGTATTTGTCCATTGGGGAACGGATTTGGGTTATCCGAACCAAGGGAACAAAAGCATTCTTTACCGATTGGTTAAAAATGACCTCGATATTTTCGTCGGCAACGCGCTGTTTAAAGGCCAGAAAATCCCGGTCGTAGCGACTTGGGGGGATTCGAAGCCAGATATTCAACAGGGTGTAACCGTGTTTTTCAATGAAGTGCTTCCGACAAAATTTATGCAGCATTATGGCGTCATGAAATATGAGACGGATCAAGTGACTTTTGAACAAAATGTTGTATCCAAACGAAACAAAGCAAGCAACAAGATTGAGCTCTCCAAAGACGGAAAAGTCATCTCTTCTTGGAAAGATACCGGAACAACGACGGACACAGCCGAGCGTCATACGAGCGAAGCAGACTCCTTGATCCCTTGGCTGTGGGATGTGAAGACCAACCAGCCTCTAGGAATAAACGAAGGAGCTAAATTGTACCACTGGAATACGACCGGTAATACGACGACTTGGCAACTGACAAATGATTTTAAAGACGTTGCATCGTTTAACATGTATGAATTAACGCAGCAAGGCAAGGTGCTTGTAGATACGATTGCTGCGGTGGATGGATCGCTAACGATTGCGA
>NZ_JBFTSN010000286.1:0-8502 GCF_056400045.1 Paenibacillus sp. 01L418 | reverse complement strand
TTTCAAATCCATAAGACCTGACCAGGACTATTACGTAGCGGACCGTTCACTTGTCGTCTATTTCCAGCTATATGAGCTGGCAGCTTATGTGTTTGGATTTCTGTATTTTCCGATATCCGTCTACGAACTGCAAGATATCATTAATGAGGATGGTCCACTAGGTCCGATGCTGGTTAATGACTAATTCTGAATGAAACCATTTTCTCTTAGCAGTTATTCAGCCTAAGAACATAAGGAGACAACGCATTGATATATTTTCTCATATTATTCGCAGCAGCTCTAATTGTCGCGGTGTCGTTTGTCTTCTTTCACCAACGAAAAATGGAAAAGGAGCAGCAATGTTCCACCGAAAGGACGCCTGTTTTACCATCCGCGACAGTTACGTCAATATCTACGAATCGAATAGCAGATCAACCCCTTGCTGAGACCGCTGCGAAAGCAACTATAAGCTCGATGCCTTATTCAGCAGATATGCTCTATAAGATTTTAGTTGTAGATGATCAACCCGCTATTCGAATGATGCTTGTTGAATTGTTTGCTGCGCAGGGAATCGATGTTTATGAAGCTGAAAGCGGCAGTATCGCCTTGGACATTTACGAGAAGCAGAAGCCGAATTGTGTACTGCTTGATTTGAAAATGCCCGAAATGGATGGGATAGAAATTTTGCGTGGGATAAGAATGTTGTCGCCAGAGGTGCCTGTCATTCTCATAACGGCATATGCAGATCCAGACATAATGGAAGAGGCGCTTGCGCTTGGCATTACACATTGTTTTACGAAACCCTTTGATATCATAGAGCTCAAATCACTCGTTTATGGAATACTGGAGCAAAGTGCTAATTAAGCTGAGTGAAAAAATAAAAATCAATCGACTCGCTTCTTGATGGATGCGAGTTTTTGTTATGCGCTTTAATCATTCTTCCTTTTGCATGTGACATCCAAACCACTCATACAGTTACGTAGGAGGGTGATTGGATGATTTTATTGCTAGCGGGATTATTATTATTTGCGATTGTCATTGCCGTGATTATGGCCATCGCATTCAAAGCGCAACAGTCCATTTCATTATCTAAGCATCAGAATCTAATTGGTTATGGCTTGCAGGCGCAGTTGCTGCAGGACAAACATGATTTGCATCGTTATGGTTTAGCGCAGCAGCTTAGACGGCGGTTCGGCGGGTTATCGTCATTTGGTTTATCGTTTAATGTGCTCGGTCTTATTGGAAGCGCAGCTTTTTTGTTTGGGCCAGCGATCGGAGAGGGGGGACCGTCGGTTATTGGATTTGGTTTGCCCATAATCGCTTTATTTGCACTTATTTTAAGTGCATCTCTCGCAGAACTCTCATCTGTGACACCGACTGCAGGCGGGATTTATCATACGGCATCCTCATTAGGCGGGCGCTCATGGGGAGTGCGAGCAGGCTGGCTTCAAGCATCTGGACATTTAGCTATGCTTGCGCTGCTAAACTGCGCATGTGCAGCTTTACTGGACGGTTTTATGTCCGCTCGAATAGGTTATCAAACCTCGGATTTAACTTTTTGGTGTGTCGTTGCAGGGCTGACTGCTTCCCAATGTGCAGTGAATCACTTTGGAAACCGGATGTTAAGCAAGCTGCAAGCAGGCGGAGTTATACTGCAAATATTTATTGCTTTATTCATTATTGCTGGGCTAGCTTGGCTTGCATGGCCAGGCAGCTATTCTCCTGTATTGATGTATCAATTTCAAAATGCAGAGTGGAATGGTACCGTGCAGGCGGGATCATTCGTCAGCGGTACGCTCCTTTTGTTAAAGCTATTTATTGGCATGGAGGGCTCAAGCCAAGGATCGGAAGAAACAATTGATCCTCGTGTACGAGCACCGTGGTCGATTTTTTTATCTACTGCTTACACATTTGTTATTGGTTTTGTACTTCTGAGCTTTATGCTTATATCCATTCCATTGTCTAACGGACCAAGCTGGTTGGGAACGTTTCTACAAACGGCAGCTGCTGGCTGGGGCGGCACCAGTATGATCATTATTTTTGTCATTCTATCATTATGGAGCAGCGGACTGCAGACGATGACAGTATGCTCGCGGATTGTATACAGCCTAGCACGTGATGGCGCCATGCCGCTGAGCCAACGGTGGTCTAATGTGTCGGAGCGGCATCAGACGCCGATTCCTGCCGTCTGGTTGTGTGCGGTCATTTCACTAACTATTCTTCTCATTGCTTTTTTCAGCTATAGAGACGATACAATCATTTTTCTTCTAACTGCAGCGATAATATGTTTAAATTTATCTTATGCCATACCGATTGCCTGGAAAATAAAACAGGGGAAGATCCATGCGCAGTTGCATGCATCACCGTGGCATTTGGGCAGCTGGAGTATCCCAATCCATGTGGTTTCCATAGCTTGGCTGCTGTTAACGACGATACTAGCTGCTATATTCATCGATTATCGAGGCTCAATTGCAGCTTTTGTAATTCTTACTTTGATCTCTTTCATGGAGCTAAGGTATCGGCAAAAACATGGGATGAGCCTGCAGAGCAGAGTTGATCGTTCGCGCAAGGAGCTTTATTTTATGGAAAGAAAATTTCCTTTAAATTAATCTGTATGTCGATGCTGTGGGAAATAATGAGGTACTCATTTAGGAAATAGTCGGACTATTTAAAAAACATTTCCCGGGGAAACGCAATAAGTAACAGAAAAGAGAGGTTTTCGACAGCCAGTGGCTAACGCAAGTAGAATGTGTCGAAAGCGTTGCTGGGAAAGGGAAAATCACAAAAGTTATCGATATAGTTATCTCTCTTTGCCAACATCTCCCTTAGAAGATTATAATAGTCAAATGAGAGATATTTATAGGAGGAACGAAGCTAATGACACATCATATAGAAACGGCTAAACTTGTGTCACTAAATATAGGAATGCCGAAATCAATAACACACGGCAGCAAAGAAGTATTAACAGGAATTTATAAGCAGCCTTCACAAGCAACCCATGCTTTGAGCACTATAGGACTTGAGGGCGATGGACAAGGCGATACGATTCATCATGGTGGACCAGACAAAGCGGTATGCGTCTATTTCGAGCAACGATACGCCTATTGGCGTGAGAAATACGAGGAGCCATTTGATTACGGAGCTTTTGGTGAAAACTTTACGCTCTCGAGCTGGACAGAAGGGGATTTGTGCATCGGCGATATAATCCAAGCAGGTGATGTGATCCTCCAAGTAAGTCAGCCAAGACAGCCGTGCTATAAGCTGGGGCTGCGGCATAAGCTCCCGGAATTGCCGGGACATGTTCAGCGTGAAGGCTACACAGGTCTTTATTTCCGCGTACTCCAAGAGGGCCATATACAGGCAGGGATGACGTTTGAAATTAAATATAAACATCCGGCCCGTAAAACGGTTATGGAAGCTAACCGTGTCATGTACCGTGATAAAGATGACATAAAAGGAATAAGAGAGCTGCTTGAAGTGAAAGAATTGGCTGCGAGCTGGCAGGAACAGCTAGGGGCTCGCTTGACAAGATTGCAGCTTGATCAATAAGGAGGCTTGTCTGTTTTGACCGACACCATAGATTTTACAGCTTATTTAGATGCATATGCGTTCGCCGAGCCTTGTCATATTGAGAGCCKGGAGAGTGGAATGAATAATACGACCCGAATCATTTCGTCGGGAAATAAAAAATTTGTCCTGCGCATTTACAATAACCATAAGGATATGGATATTGTAAGGCTTGAACATGAGATACTGAACGACTTGAATAAACAGAAGCTAACCTTTAAGGTGCCGATTCCAGTTCAGAATAAACAAGGCGAAACGATTAGCGTTGCAACAGATGGCACCTTATCGTCATTATTTCAGTTTATTGATGGTGACCGACCGACGGTTTCAAACCCAGCGCATGTTTATGCGCTAGGCGTTACAGCTGCGAAGCTTTCTAGTGCTTTAAGCGGAATAAACCCAAAAGGCTTGCCGCTTTACAGCCCTTATTTCATGTTGGAGAATACATATGCTTTGATGGATGAGGAAGCTTTTTTTGCAATGGCAGAGCTTTCCGTAGATCTTAAAGGTAGAAAATCAAGCTTCATGGCCTTGCATGAGGAGCGCCTGAAGCTGAAAGAAGATTGTAATCAGCTTATCGGGCTGCCGGAACAATGGATCCATGGTGATTTGGTTTTTAATAATACGGTATGTCAAGGCGATACGATCGTAGGTGTGCTGGATTTTGAATTTACGACTGTCGATGTTAGAGCGATGGAGCTTGCTGTCATTATTGTCGATATCATAAAACCAAATGACCTAAATATAAAAGAGAAGGTGAAGCGTTTATTGCAGGGTTATCAGGATACGAATCCGTTAACTCTTCATGAAATTAAGATATTGCCGATATTAATGAAATTAAGATTGCTTGATGTAGCATTGCATTTTGCCATACGCTTAAGAGATAATTTAGATGATGAGGAAATACTTTGCGGCATTATCGATCAATCAGCATTTGGCTGCCGCTGGATTAATGAACATTGGGAGGATGATTTTTCATGAGTTTAGCCAAAGCACTGGGATACGGCGAGAACGAAAAACTGCTCATTATTAACGCAGATGACTACGGAGTATGCCATTCGGTAAATGTCGGCATTCAGCAGCTGCTGCTAGAACAAACGGTGAGCTCGGCGACGATTATGATGCCTTGCGGCTGGGCGAGGGAAGCAGCGCTATGGAGTGCAAGGCATCCGCAAGTCGATGTGGGTGTCCATTTCACATTTACTAGCGAATGGGATATGTACCGCTGGGGTCCAGTCAACCGCAAAGGAAGCACAAGTTCGCTTGTCACCCATGAAAATTATTTCCCGAAGGACAGTAAAAGCTTTGAGCTGCAAGCTGATCCAGAGCAAGTTAAAGAAGAACTTATCGCACAAATTGAAATGGCTTTAGCTATGGGGATGAAACCATCGCATGCAGACAATCACATGGGAAGCTTGTATGGGTTAGCAACCGGCAGAAATTTCTTATCTATCGTTCTGGATGTATGCGCTTCCTATGGCCTGCCTTTCCGTTTGCCGCGTAATTTAAGGCAAAATATTGGTCAAGTGGCCTCTCCTGAGCTGGAAGAGCAAGCCAAACAGCTCGGAATGCTGGCGGATTCGAAGGGTGTTGTTATCCTTGATTATTTAATCGGCTTGCCGTTCCACTTGGAGGAGGGTGAAACATTTGATTCACTAAAGGCAAGCATGCAGCAGGTGCTTGAGGGTCTGCAACCAGGAGTCTCTGAAATTATTATACATCCGTCTCTCGTAACCGATGAGCTGAATGCTTTTCACATGCAGCCTCTAAAGCGGGGAATGGAGTTCGAATTATTCCGTGATGCTGAGATCAAGAATACGTTGCAAAAAGAAAACATCCGTATGATTCGCTGGAGTGAACTGCAAAAACTGCAGCGTGCTCGAACAGGCTTTACAACCTAACGAAGGAGTTGACTTATGTCTATTGAAGCGATAAAACAACTAGCCGAACAATTGAAATCTAATATTGGACGCGTCATCGTAGGCAAAGAGGAAGTTGTAGAACTAATGCTCATCGGACTCCTTACATCAGGGCATGTGCTGCTCGAGGATGTGCCAGGAACAGGAAAGACCTTGCTCGCTAAATCTATGGCCAAATCATTGGCTTTATCTTTCAGGCGAATTCAATTTACACCCGATTTGCTTCCATCGGATCTAAGCGGCATTCATTTCTATAATCAAAAAATAAGCGAGTTTGAATTCAGAGCTGGTCCATTGTTTACTCATTTGCTGTTAGCAGATGAGATTAATCGTGCGACGCCTCGTACCCAATCGAGTTTGCTCGAATGTATGGAAGAGCGTCAAATCAGCATCGACGGTGAAACCAAATATTTGGAGCGTCCATTTATGGTTATTGCTACACAAAATCCAGTGGAGCATCAAGGAACGTTTCCACTTCCGGAAGCACAGCTCGATCGTTTTTTATTCAAAATTAAGATGGGTTATCCGACGACTGAAGAAGGTTTGCAGCTATTAAAACGTTTTAAAGATCATGATCCGCTTGCGGAGCTTGAGCCAGTTGCAGGAATAGATGTCATTCAGAAGGCACAGCAAGCCTATTCAGCGGTGAAAGTGAACGATGACATCCTTCAGTATTTGCTGCAAATCGTGGAGCAAACACGAAGGCGTGAGGAGGTTTCTGTTGGTGTCAGTCCGCGTGGCAGTCAAGCGCTGCTCCGCGCTTCCCAGGTACATGCCATTTTGCGAGGACGTGATTTCGTTACGCCTGATGATATAAAGGCAATGGCGAAGCCGGTCTTGTCCCACCGACTAGCCATTCGCGGCATGCATCGTACAGCAAATCAGGCGGAATCCATTATTGATGACATTATTCGTTTGACGGCCGTGCCTGCTGAAGCAGGCGTTACGGCTCGTTAGGCAGCCTGATGATTTTATTCTGGTTTATATTAGCTGCAATCGTCATTTTGTCACTACAGGGCAAAATATTTCAAAAGCTCGTATTGCGCCGTATCCAATATGAACGGCGTTTTACGAGCAAAACATGCTATAGCGGCGAGCAGGTTGAGATGATAGAAGAGATGGCCAACGCCAAATGGCTGCCGGTGCCCTGRCTACGCGTGGAATCACAGCTATCCACTCATCTGCATTTTCAACAGCTTGATAATTTTTCTGTGAGCAGCGGGCAGCTTTATCAGAACCATAAGAGCTTCTTTAGTCTATCGCCGTATACAAAAATTACGCGCACACACCGCATCACCTGTGCAAAACGAGGCTGGTACAAGCTTCAAACCGTCACGTTAACGGGCGGTGATCCGCTTGGTTTAACCCATTCGTCCGCTCAAATTGCGCTTCAAGGGGAACTGCTTGTTTATCCAAAGCCTGCCGAGGTGCCCATTCATGAGCTACCTTATCATAGCTGGCAGGGTGATCAATCGATTCGCCGCTGGATTATCAACGATCCATTCATTATTGCAGGCGTTCGCGATTATCAAGCGGGCGATACGTATAAGCAAATCAACTGGAAAGCTACTGCAAAAACAGGAAGCCTTCAAGTCCATCAGTATGATTTTACCGCGGACCGCAGACTGATGATTTATTTGAATGTGGACGATGTAGAGGGCATGTGGCGAAGCGTTACTGATTTATCGTTAATCGAGCTAGGCATTGAATGGGCAGCAGGGGCAGCTGAAGCTGTCATTCAGCAGGGCATGGAAGTTGGTTTTGCATCCAATATGCCTTTGACCGGCATGATGGAAAGCGTTCACATTGAACCTAGAGGCGGGCATGAGCATTTAATCGTTATTTTAGAGGAAATGGCGAAGCTCGATATAGAACGAACAGAGCTGTTTCATCATTTGTTGGAACGCGAAGCAAGAAGCGGCTTCAGTGAACGAGATGTGCTAATGATTACGGCTTATTGGAACGAAGAACTGGAAAAACAARCTGAACAGCTTCGCTACAACGGCAATGCAGTCGCAGTTTGGATGCTGACAGATACTGCTAAGCCAACGATTAGCGATGTTGGACAAGCGATATCAGGTAGCGGCAGAGAAGAGGTGACCGCGTGAATGAGCCACAGAAGCGATCTTTTTCTTTAAATACCTTAGGTCAAGGCGTTATTGAACTGCTCTTTTATTTGCCTGTATTTTTAGCGATAGCTGTTTACTTGCTGCCTGCTGGAGCTTTGTGGCCATGGATAGCAACGATTCCTCTCTGTTACTGGGCGGCATCGCTAATTCTCGGAAAATATCCAAGATTACGATACGGCGTGAAGTTGCTTCTAGCTATTGCTATTGGGGCGTTGCATAGCAGTTTGTTCATTATCGCATGGGTAGGTAATGTGGATATCGTCCCTATGGTTGTATGCGGACTTGCTGCTGCTGTAGCAGCAATGAAGGGCATGTCGGCGCAATTGCGCGGATGGTTCAACTCATTTCCCAATACACAGATGCTGATTGGCGTGCTCCTTTATGTCGCTGTGCAGCCGTTAAAAATAATTGCGTTAAAAAAACTGATGGAGTTCAACGGTGTTTTAATCGTTTGCGGAATTGCTGCCGTCATTATATTTTTCTTTTTTGCAAATGAGCGGCATTTGAACAGTGAAACAGTAGATTCAGGGAAAACGTCAGCTACTCTTGCTTTCAAACGCCAAAATCGTCTATTAATTATTGTAATTGTCAGCATCATTAGCATTCTTGCTCTTTTCCGACAAATTCAGAAGATGATTGAGAGCTTCTTTCATTCAATCATTGAGCGAATAATGAACTGGCTAAACCAGTCTAGGGAGCAGACACCGGTTGAAGAACCTCCTATTGATTCTTCAACACCTGAGATGCCTTTGGAGGAAACGAAACCGCCGTCTGATTGGATGCTGCTACTCGAGCAAATTGCGAAAATCATCGGCATTGTGTTAGTCATCATCATCCTCTGCATTCTGTTCTATTTTATTGCTAGAAAGGTAATGCAATGGGCGAAGCTGCTTGCTGCTAAATTGCAG
>NZ_JBFTSN010000285.1:0-8558 GCF_056400045.1 Paenibacillus sp. 01L418 | reverse complement strand
TTTACTATCGCCGCTAAGTACATTTTTATCCCAAATCTATGACTCAGGTATGTCATTCTCATAATAAACTTCATAAGAAACTAAACCATTTCCCCTTGTCACTCATCAGAAATGTTAACACGTTCATGTCATATCATTTTGGCAAGAAAGTGATAACAAAAATAAAAAAGCCGCATAAATTGCGGCTTACAATGTTACTATGTTCTTGTCACCCGATTAAACAATGGTTATGAGAAAGCATTATTATTGATGAGTTATTCTTATGGTATAGTGTCATATTGCCGTTAGCCTCAAAGGCGAAGGCTATGTAGTCGTTAGGATTGATATAGCTTTCGAGCTCTTCATCATTACTTACATCCGCAATGTACGGCGGTTTTTTTATTTTATTCAATCCTGCCGATACTCGAGAATATCTCCAGGCTGGCAAGCGAGTGCTTTGCAGATCGCTTCGAGTGTTGAGATTCGAATGGCTTTCGCTTTTCCGTTTTTAAGTATCGACAGGTTCGCCATTGTAATGCCGACTTTCTCGGATAGCTCAGTAACGCTCATTTTCCGCTTTGCAAGCATGACGTCAATGTTAACCACTATCATACGGTCAACTCCTGTTCTTCTTTGAGCTCGATCGCGTTTTTGAGCAGTTTCTCAAGAACTGCGGCAAATACTGCGATTACGACTGGCGCACAGGTTATAATTAGCCCAATGACCATGACGCCTGGTGCATCTGCGCCGTCAGCTACAAAGTAGAAAAGCGGGAGATTACATGCAAACATGAGTGATACGACAACCGCCGCTTGTTTTATTTTCTTAAGCGCTAAAACAGAGGTTTGCGAAAAAGCGGTATTTGTATCAATGTACCTGAGAAGCTTTAATGCCTGAAGTAGCGTAAATAAATACGCAATAGACGCCACATACGCAGCCAAAGCGGAAAGATAAACTTTAATATCCGGGAAATCCGGCATCATACTATGCGCCATCGCTGGGATTCCATAAAAACACATCACTAATGCAGGAATTGCCATAACAACCAGAACAATTTTTAAAAAGAGCGTCTCTTTTTTCATTTATTTCACCTCATTTTTGATTTTATCACTTCATTTATCGTTTCACAATAAAAATACATTGTTTTCTTCGTTTGAACCCCACAAGTTATTAAAAAAAATAAGCCCTACGGCTTATTTGTTCCTCCTTCAAATTTGAGCCGAAATACGGACATATTTATGAACCCACTAATTGAAGTTAATCGCGAAAATGATTAAACTATCTTGCCCGTTAGAATTCCTGTAAAACGAATATTTTGGACTTTGCATAAAAAAGAGCGCCTCTGTAATATGGGAGTTGGAAACGGGTCTACAGCCCTTTAATCTCACCATCAGGAGGTCGCTCTACTATGAAGTTTAAATCACAGGAAACAAAATCAACGCATTGAAAACATTTCCTCATTTCATCTTGTTGTCGGAGTAGATATTGCCCAGGAGAATCATGTCGCTCGTGCAGTCAGCTATCGTGGTGTTGCTCTGGGTTCGTCGCTAGAATTTAGCAGTCATGATGAAGGGTTTGGGCGGTTCGGCCTATGGATTCAAGATCTGCTCAAATCATTCAAGCTGAGCAAAGTTATCGTCGGCATGGAGCCTACCGGCCACTACTGGTTCAGCCTGGCTCGCTGGCTTTCATCAAAAGGAATTGAGGCTGTTCTCGTAAATCCCCACCTCGTCAAAAAGAACAAGGAAAACCGCGACAATACCCCTTCCAAAAGCGACCACAAAGACGCACTCGACATCGCAGATATGGTCAAAAATGGCTACTATTCCCCTGTCCAGTTCAACCCAGAAGCCTATGAGGAACTCCGGATTCTCATGGCCAACCGGGACACGGTTACCAAACGACTTAACAGCGCTGTTAATCAGATTCATCGTTGGGTAGATATTGTCTTCCCTGAAATACGGCACGTCTTTAAAATCCTTACCTGCACCAGCGCCATTGCTACGTTAAGGCTGTTTCCTCTTCCGAAGGAAATTAGCAGCTTAACGACAGAGAAAGTCATTGCCGGCTGGAAGCAATATGTGAAACACCATGCAGGATTGCATCGAGCCGCGCAGCTCATTGTGCTGGCTAAACGCAGCGTTGGCGCTACGCAGGCACTTTACGCCTACAAGCTGCATTTAGCCCATTTACTCGAAGAATACGACTTGGCGCAGCACCAGCTTGAGCAAATTGAACATGAGCTCCATCATATTCTGGGGCGCATTCCAAACGCGCAGAAACTGCTTGAGATTCGCGGTGTAAATGTGACCAGTTTAGCCGGTGTGCTGGGCGAAGCTGGTAACTTAAGTGGTTATACGCATGAAAACGTCTTGCGTCTCCACGCCGGTCTTAACCTAACGGAAGCCAGCTCAGGTAAATGACGTGGAAAAATGGCGCTAAGCAAACGTGGCCGCCTTCGTCTCCGGCGTTTTCTCTTTCTCATAACCACGTGTATGGTCATGACCAATTCGGATGTTAGAGCGCTACACCACCATAAGGTCGAAGTGAAAAAGATCTGTAGTCATTTGAAGTTCTTCTAACCGGATGGACTTCGTGCGGAACCATTCGGTCGCTTGCTGGACCAGTGGTGAAGAATTTATCGCTGTACACCAAAATGCAGTCCACAATCCGAAATTTGGTGTTGAGTTCTACCTATTTTTTAATGCCAATGGTTCTCCCTTAAACATATCATCACGTTTTTCAATCATCACTTGAAAAAATTTCAGGGAGGCCTGGATTTCAGACTCCGATAATTCATTTAAAACCGATATAAACCTATCCTCCATCAATTCATGCATGGTCGCATGTAATTCATAAATCCTTTTGCCCTTGGGTGAAAGGGTAAAATAGACCTCTTTTTTATTATCAACCATCTGGTTTCGTTTGATAAAACCCTCTTGAAGTAACTTATTACTAATTTTTGAAATGCTGGCTTTGGACAAATTCATTTTTTCTGCAATCGACGTATTGTTAATAGGTTCATTGTTTCCAATGCAATCAATCACATGTACGCTTGTCAAGTTGTTCGGAATGGATGTAATGCCATGTGACTGTGCCAAGCCAGTAAACTCGCTAATCTCTGCTGTAAACATTTGCTCGGTTAGATGAACAAAGTGAAGAAAACGTTCGTACAATGTTCGCTTTAACCCCTCAGACATGATGTTAACATCCCCTTTATAAAAGCGAATTGCCCCTAGCAAGTTTAATACGCGGGCTAACGCTATATGATTGTTTTAAGTCCTATTTTTTATTGTTCACTTATAAATTATTTTATCACATTACTTCATAGGTATCAACCCTGAAACACCGAATATAAAGAGAAGTTGACAGCAATTACGCTTTTATATTATAGTTTCATCGTTAACAATAATAAAAAGAAGGTGTTGCATTTGACTCGTTCCGATTCATCTACTCAGTACAATCGAGGGGGTATGACTGTGAATCTTGCCAAAACGATAATAGAACGCCGAACCATTCGCAAGTTTAAATCAGAGCCCGTCCCATTCGAATTGATGAATTCATTGCTCAAACAAGCTTCAAGTATGTGGAAATCCGAAGCGCCTCAACATTGGCGTTGCATTTATTATGACTCCATGGAATCGCGTTTGCGACTGGCAGAGAGCATGTTTGCCAAAGTAATAGACAGTCAGCTTGGTAAATTGATCCCGTCAAAATTAACGGGATTTCTCACCAAATCCGTTCTTAATACGCCGGTTCATCTGGTTTTTATTGCGGCATCTTCAGAAAATCATCGACAGCGTGACAACAATTATGCCGCCGTCTGCAGCATCATGCAAAACCTTCAATTGGTTGGTTGGGAAAACGGTTTGGGGATGCTCTGGTACACGGACCCATTGCTGAACAATCCGTCATTTTTTAATGAAATTGGCCTGAAGACAGGGGAGAAGTTTGCCGGTATTTTAAATATTGGATACTTTGATAGGTCACCTAAAGCCCGAAAAAGGACACCCGCGGAAATGAACTGGACAGAATTCACAACAGATACAAAACTGCATCTAACTAATGAAGACCGTTATGTATCTTCTCAAGACATTTTGGAAACATTAAACATCGCTGTTTGGGCACCGAATGATGGACTTCGTGAACCATGGCGATTTATTTATGTGACCGGCGAAGAAGCCGTTGCTAAACTCGCGCCTTCACATGGGAATACCTCGCAGTCATTACTTATCGTATTGGCAAAGAAAGAAGCTGACCCGCACAAGCAAGAGGAGGATTATGCTGCAGCATGTTGTTTGATTCAGAACTTTCAAATGTTGGCCAACTCTAAAGGCTGGCATGTTCGTCGCACCATGCCGGAATGGATATATGAGCGACGGCTACCGATACCTCTTAAGATAGATCTGCAAGAGAGAATTGTAGCTGTACTGGAAGTTGGGACAGTGGAGCAAATTTCATATTCATCCTCCACTCCCTCGACTTTAAATGTAATACGCCTTTGAATAAATATGAACCTCATTTAAGGAAGCTCCAAAGTGCGATGAAGGGCGAATGAGCACCCCCCGCCGACAAAACAAGTTGGAAACGTAAAAGTTTCAAGCTTGGTCAAGCCGAACACAGCTTCAATAATCCAACTCAGTTTTGATTCCCGATTACAAAATCAAAAACTTATCACCGCTGGCACTTCGTTTTTATTAAGACATCGTTCGACAATCAAAAGAGAAGGCATTCTCCCGATGCCTTCTCTGCTGCTTATTATTAGCTGGTATAGCATAATGTTAACGATAGTTCCTTATCTCAAGATTATCTAGTTTTGATTCATTGTCCCCAAGCTATGATGACATCCTTGATGTGAGGATTCTTCAAGAGCATATCATGCATGGCTTGGTTGTTTTTGGCCATATGTTCTGCATATTCTGGCTTACGGATATACTGATTCAATTTCTTTGGATCCTTCTCGTAAATTGGAAACAAGTTTGCGATAAACACGCCTGAATATTTATTATGACAAAAAATGCAAAACAATATTGAACGTCATATCTGATTCGAATTGATTTGCTCTACTTGGATACTCCACCAATCAACTTCTCTAGATTTTCCCTGTCCAGAAAAGGTGCTAGGCTTATGATCCGGTTCGCATCGATGGTGCCGTCTACAACCTGGTCTACCAAACGACTTAATGTCTCTCTGCTAATAAAGGGCGCCAGTCCATTCACGGCATTCCAGCTCAAGCTTCCTTCTTCGGCTTCTTGTACCAACCGATCCACCTGTTCCCTACCTAGAAAAGGTGCGAGGCTTACGATCCGGTTCGCATCGATGGTGCCGTCTACAACCCGGTCTACCAAACGACTTAATGTCTCTCTGCTAATAAAGGGTGCCAGCCCTTGAACGGAATGCCAGCTCAAGCTGCTCTCTTCTGCATTTTGTACCAATCGATCTACATGTTCTCTTCCAAGAAACGGCGCAATTCCAACAAGATTGTGCACTTCTAAGGAACCGTCAATCGATTTATCTACCAGTCGATTTAATGTGTCACTGCTGACGAACGGAGCGAGTCCGGTAATGACATTCCACACAATCTCGCCCTCTTCTGCCTGACAAACCAGTTCATCCAATGTATCTGTTCCAAGGAACGGAGCCAGCCTCATGATCACGTCTAACTTAAAGACGTTGCTGTCTAATCGTTCAGTAACCTTATGCAGAACGCTTGCCTTTACAAACGGCGCTACTTCTACAAGCTCTTCCACCTCCACCTCTCCGGTATTGACCATCTCTGCAACTTGTTCTGGCCTGTTCCCTGCGATCTCCTCAACGATCGTTCCTAGGTGCTGGTACTCCCGATTTTCTGCGTTTTCTCCTGCATTAATAATGTCGTCTACCGTTTTTCCGAATAACCTCGCAAGCTGCGGAAGCGTTCCGATATCCGGTATCGAATCGCCCCGTTCCCATTTCGATACCGCTTGATGACTTAAATTCAGTTGATCTGCAAGTTCCAATTGGGTCAGATCCTGGTCTTTGCGAAGCTTCGAAATATAAGCTCCAATTTTACGTAAGTCGAGCATCGTATTACCTCCGAAAAAAACAAAATGTACAGTGCGCACCGTCGAATACAGCATAGCATTTCCGCAAACGTGATTCTATCAAGCGTTGGTTGAATTGTCACATCCGCTTTATTCAACTGCCAGTAGAATTGTCTAGATTGAAAATCGCTAGAGAGGGTAGCCAGAAGATCCCGCAGCATATGCCAGATCTGGAATCTACCCGACCTACACTACTTTTGTCGCTTTCATCTATAGGTTTTTCTACAAATCATTTCCATTAAACTGCCCATTAGTTTAATGAAATGAGCAGGTCACTACAGCGCCTGCTCATCGTTGTATGCTATTGAACTAAACTTCCCCGTTAGTACAATGCAACTTAGTAAATATCCTCATTATTTAAAAGCTCTCTTAGCCCCGTGGTAAATTTGAGTACAGTTTTCCTCCTGTTATAAATTCAATGTAAACACTCTCTTCATGCGAACCACCGATTTGTGCGTGAACAAAAATCGTATCTTCCTTGAAACTTATTTTTATAAACCCATCAGAATCATTATCTTGAAGTTCTGCCATTATTCCTTGGTCGATACAACAAACAATACCCTCAATCTGTTCTTATCTCACGCAAAAATGAGAAGTATGTGATATGAATTTTGTTGCTCCTGTCATATCAAAAGTATAATTAATATGAACCGGATATCTTGTCGCTAGTATAAGCTTTGCAGAACCATCAATGGAAGACAATGTGACTTTGTTCGATAGAGGTAACATAATTTATTGCTCCCTTCTTAAATCCTCCGTGTATCATACCTTAAAACTAAACTGCCCGTCAGCTCAACGAGGCTGCCGATTTATGTCGGCAGCCTCGTTCTTTTGATAGTTAATTAAGCTATTGTTCCCCGTTTGTACAATCATTTATGTTGTGAGAAATTACATTCAAATCGCTCAACTCCAGGGTGTTTTTCTCCCAGGCTCTTAATTGTAAACCCAAGTCTACTTGAGTGATTTTAAGTAAAACATTATTCCTGCTCTGTCTACATTAGAAAATTGCAAAGGTTCATCATCCATCAAACGTCTTAATTCGTCTACTGAAATCCATCGTGGGTTTTTAGTATCATCACCTGAAGATAATAACTCCCCTTGCACCTTGCAACGGAAATAAACTCCAACTGAATCGAAAGGACCCTTTATTGTTTGATAAGCTCCAAACGGTCTTATACATTCCACTTGGAATTCTGGGTCGATTCCTGTTGTATCGACCCGTGTATCCTCGCCTTCAATTTCAACTACATCCAGTCCAGTCTCTTCCTTAACTTCCCTTATTAGAGCTTGTGTTAATGATTCATATTGCTCAATTCTGCCACCAGGAAGTTCAATTTTTTTCGTTTCACCCGCTTTATCCCTTGTCTGTACTACTATTTCTAATATTCCGTTTACTATTCTTTCAATTATGGCACGAGAATTTACTAAAAACATTTGTATCAACCCCATTTCACACTATCGAATTAACCAAAATATGGATTTGTTATACAGGATTATTCTACGCAAGCTTCAAACTATCCTGCCCCATTTCAATGAAAAAAGTAGGCTGCCGTAGCACCTGCTCATCAATGTGTATCATTCAACTATCGTTCCCCGTTAGCTCAACGGACTACAGCAGTTTATGTGGGGAAGTAACCTCTCCTCTTGTTATGGCGAGCTTATCTTACGGAAGAATGTGACTTGCCCGCTTTGGCCGATACGGAAAAATACCTCATCTCGCCGGGTGAGACAGGCTTTGTTTTCGGTTCACCCAACATTTTCTCTGGTACGCCGTCTAGACACTCATCCTTGCAGTCCCGTCTATATCTCCCCTCCTCCAACTTCATGTCGATAAAATCAACAACTTGCTGCAGTGATGTGATCTGGCTGATAATATTTTCACGATGACTTCTTAAGAGTCCCACAATCTCCGGATATTCCGCGGGATCAGTATCGGCCGAGACCGCCAAAAAAGGTCGAATTTCCTCTAGCAGCATCCCCGTTTTTTTCAGGCATGCTATCAGCCGGATCGTATTGATGTCCTCCTGCCGATAGATGCGGTGCCCGTTATCCTTCCGCTCTGCGCGAGGCAGCAGCCCGATCTTTTCGTAATAACGGATCGTATCCTCAGTAATTCCGGTTTGTCCAGCGGTTTGCTTTATCGTAAAGCATTGCTCTTCCTTCATCCTGTTCCCTCCCTAAGATTGATTTTTGTACATTATACATCTTGAAGCTGGCTCTAAGTCAAATCTCTTATCCTTGGAGAAAAGCTTTGTTTTCGCGTCTTGACTTGGAGTCGACTTCAAGTTATAGAATGTGCACTATCGAATCATATTAAAAAGGAGATGTACAATGAACAAGGACCAGAGTGAACATATCGCATTGATTACAGGCGCAAGCGCTGGGATCGGGTTAGAACTAACACGGAAATTACTGTCGGAGAACTGGCATGTGGTTGCTGTAAACCGTTCTGATTTTCCAGCCGACGATAGGAGCATCCAGAATGCGGTCAAGAGC
>NZ_JBFTSN010000284.1:0-8602 GCF_056400045.1 Paenibacillus sp. 01L418 | reverse complement strand
GTATTTTAATCATAGATCAAACGAAGTTTTTGAAAAAAGTCAAAATAATGCACATTCCTGCAAAAATTCATTCTCATTAGACGATCATTCTTTCGTTATGATTGAGCGTAACTAATAAAATGTTGAATGAAGGGGGCCTTGCATCGTGTGGAAAACGGCTATTGATGATGCTATTGCAAAGACGCTAAAAAATATAGAAAGATTTGAGGGGAAATTCCCTCATGTCAGCAGCAATGGAACCTATGAATTGAATGAAAATAATGATTGGACCAATGGCTTTTGGAGCGGGATGCTGTGGTTATGCTACGAATATACACAAGACGAACGGTTTCGGAATGCGGCGGATCAGACGGTTACAAGTTTTCATCAACGTTTGAAGAATCACGTTGTGCTCGATCATCATGATATCGGTTTTTTATACTCACTGTCCTCCAAAGCACAATGGATCGTGGAGAAGGATGAAGTAGCCCGACAATTAACGCTGCAAGCAGCGGATTTGCTAATGAACCGGTGGTGTGAACCTGGCGGCTATATTCAAGCTTGGGGACAAAAGGGAGATGCTAAAGAGGGCGGCCGAATCATCATCGATTGTCTGTTAAACCTTCCACTCTTGTATTGGGCGAGCGAACAGACAGGAAATCCATCCTATATGGAAGCAGCTCGTATACAAGCAGAAAAATCAAGGCGTTACCTAGTAAGAGGGGATGACAGCTCCTATCATACGTTCTTCTTTCAGCCAGAAACGGGTGAACCGATCGGAGGGGCGACGCATCAAGGGTATACGAATGGTTCAACTTGGACAAGGGGACAAGCGTGGGGGGTATATGGATTCGCACTCTCATATCGCTACACTAAGGATAAAAAGTTCCTCGAAGCTTCAAAGCGACTTGCCCGTTATTTCCTTGAGCATTTGCCAGACGACCATGTAGCCTACTGGGACTTCAATGCTCCCATTGAGAGAGATACTTACAGAGACAGCTCGGCCTCTGCGATTGTAGCTGCGGGATTATTAGAGCTCCTATCCCTCATGGAGCAGCAAGACCCTGAACGTCTTTATTTCCAAGAGCATCTTGAGAAATCAATGACCTCACTCGTTCAGAAATACGCGACGATTGGGGAAAAAGACGCAGAGGGACTGCTTAAGCATGGATCATATTATGTGCACGGAGGATTGTCGCCAGATGACTATATGATCTGGGGAGATTATTACTATCTGGAAGCGCTAATGAGGCTTGAGAAGGGTATCGGGGGTTATTGGTATGAAGGCAAATAACCAAGCTCAGTATGAAGAGCGCCTATTTGACCTATTAAACCTAGAGTATGAAGKGTTAGAAGTGGTAAAGAAGGCCAGCCTTCAAAATCAGCTTAATGATGCATTTGCAGTGCTAAAGCAATATTTTATAGAGCGAACTTCTCCTAGGATGTATTTGCAAAAGAAAGAAATACAACAGGTTTGCGACTATGTGCATGTACATTGTTCAGAAGAAGTGCAGGAAGTGCTGCAAACAGCTGATGAGGTCGTATCGCAAACCTTCCTATTCCGCTTTCAGTGGGATATGGAACGTACCCGTGTTCCTGTAGGCTTTGAGCGGCTAATCGATTGGAATCACATTCAAGATAGTGATGTGGAATGGGCCTACATGCTTAATCGACACCGATACTGGGTTGCACTTGGACAAGCCTATCAGCTTACTGGAGATGAGAAATACGCGAGCACCTTCTGTCTACAATTAGAGGATTGGATTGATCGAAATCCCGTTCCTTCTGCGCAGACTAGGAATACGTTAACTTGGCGCTCTATTGAGGCGGGACTACGCTGCAGCAACTGGATCAAGGCACTGCCTTATTTAATCGAAAGCCAAGTTATGACGCCGCGTCTATTTGCAAAGATGTTAGTCTCCCTCCATGAGCATGCAGATTATTTAGCTTCATCATTCACAGGCTGGAGTAATATTAGCAACTGGGGAGTTATTGAAACGAGTGGATTATTTCAAATGTCCGTATTCGTTCCAGAATTTAAGCGAACACTTCACTGGCAGCAGCTAACGGGTGAGAGGCTGAGAGAAACGTCACGACTGCAAGTGATGAATGACGGCATTCACTGGGAGCAGTCCCCCACATATCATCATGAGGTGCTGAACTGCTTCCTAGACATGATGACTCTGGCTCAAAAAAATAAATTGACCATGGAAGCTAGTTTTACTCGTTCGGTAAAGAGCATGGCTGCTGCCTCTCTCTACTGGGCAAGACCGGATCATAGACAGGTGATGCTTGGTGATAGCGATAATAATGATATTCGGTCAGTTATGACGGCTGCTGCGATTATTTTCAAAGACCCCATGTTTCGGTTTGCTGGATGGGAGAAGGTCGATTTTGATCAAGCTTGGAACTTCGGGCCTGAAGGTATTGGCTATTATGAAGATTGCCCCGTTCAAATACCGCCGCAGCAATCTTATGCATTTGAACACTCAGGGCATTATGTAATGCGCTCTGGCTGGGAAGAACAAGCGTTGTATCTCTATTTCCGCTGTGGTCCTCTTGGAGGAGGACATGGGCACGCGGATATGCTTCATATCGATATTCATGCGTACGRCAAGGATCTGCTTACGGATCTAGGGAGATACAACTACTCTTATCATACGCCGCTGCGGAAGCAGCTTAAACATTGCAGCTCCCATAATACAACGGTAGTTGATGATATTGAATTTACGGAAGTTATAGATACATGGAAATTTGGGCGAATAGCTTCAAGAACAGGCACGGAGTGGATTTCGGAGCTGAATTTTGATTACGTTAGCGGGAGCCACGATGGATACATTCATTTGGATGATTCTGTCTACCCAAGCAGGAGCATCATCTTTGTAAAACCATATTTTTGGCTTGTGGTGGATTGCTTTAAAAGCCAGAATGAACATACGTTTAAGCAGTTTTTTCATTTTGCTCCTGGACAACTGAGCTTATCGCAGGAGACGGGTATTTGTCACACGACAAATGAGAATGATGCAAATCTTTGCATTATTCCGATCCAGACTGCTGGACTTAAGGCTGAGCAGAGCGAGGGTGTTATTTCTTATGAATATAATCTAGTGGAGCCTAACCAATATGTGACCTACGAGAGAACTGGTTCAGGTACCACATCGATGATGCAGGTGCTTTACCCTTTACGCGCGGGAGAAACAAGCATTCCTATCGTTGAAAAAGTTCCAGTCTACCTATATACTGGTGAGTTGGCAGAGGACAACAGCGTAGAAGCATGCCGGATTGTGATTCCGCATTCAACAGAGCAATATATCATTGTTGTATGCCATAGGGCTCCATCCTCTCATATTGATTCATACATGGTTGACGRCACACAGATTTTTGGCGAAGTGGTGTTAATATCCTTGAAAGATAAGGTCAAGGAGATTACCGTTATAAAATAAAGCCTGAAACGCGAAAAAAGGCGATAAGCTACCCTGCTGCAATAGTCATGAAAGCAACTTGAAAGAGGCGCGGTAAATATGTCTAGGTTAAGCTATTATCAAAAAATTCAGCTGTCATTTCTCCTATTTATTATTGTTCCTATCATTACTGTATCTGTCATCTCATTTGTGCTTATTAAAGAGACKATGGTTGAGAAGCTTCAGCTGAGCAATGACAACTTCTTGAATGTCATGATCGAAGAGATTGGAACAACGATTGATGATGTTATATTCGCATCGCATTTCATAGTTAATGATACGAATGTCCGGTCAGATTTGAAAAAATTCGCGGATACAGAACGGTTGAATACGTATGCGGATTACACAAATTTTACGAACATAAGGGGAGTATTTTCGCTCATTACATCGAAACCCTTAAATAATAACATTCGAATGTATTTGGTCAATAGAAAAGGCTTTATTATTTCTTCGAATGAGGATGATTTGAATTTAGTTAATAGAAACCTAGACGATTTATATAAAAAAATTGATCTCAAAAGGCCGGAAACCCTGCAACGGCTCGGTATGGTAAAAGAAGAGTCCGATAAGGAAGGGACCTATTATATGGCAAGAGTGATTCATGATAATGATGACAAACGCTATCTATCGGTTCTGATTATTGGTATTTCAGAGTCATACTTTGAGAAAGTGCTAAAGCCCATTGAGTTTGGTAAAGTAGCGCTTTTTGATGCAGAGGGAACGCTTATTGCTGGAAGCACGGAGCTTCTGTCGCACGATGCAGCAGCAAGCAGAGATATTCTCCGTTCTGAAGTTACGTTAGACAAAACGGACTGGACGCTTGTTTATGAAGCGAATAAGGAAACCTTTACGGGGGAAATTTCAAGAACCTTCTATTTGGGTATTGGAGGCGTTATTTTCCTCTTTATTATTTTTTCCATATCTTCTATGTTTATTGCAAGGAGATTGCACAGGCCAATTCAAAAATTGCAGCGTGCGGTCAGGCAATTTGGAATGGGAAACCTTGATGTAAAGCTTGAAGTGAAAGGCAAAGACGATATCGCTGAGCTTGGTCATTCGTTGAACACGATGATGGAGCAGCTCAAGGGGCTTATCCATGATATTGAGCATGAACAGGAGCTGAAGAGAGTCATGGAGCTCGAGGCTTTGTTCATGCAAATTCGGCCGCATTTTCTAATTAATACATTGAACTCAATCAAATGCAGTCTCATCCTGCACAAGGATCTTCTGCATAGCAAAAGCATCGATTCATTAATGAGCTTGCTAAGAGCCTATCTGAAGGTAAATGAACCGACCTCATTGAAGGATGAGTGCGTGCTGCTCGGGCATTACATCGATATTATGAAGATTAGAAATGAAATGGTACTTGAGCTTACGGTTGAGCTTGAACCAGGGCTGGAACAATTATTAATTCCGAAGCTGATGCTGCAGCCTTTAATTGAAAATGCGATTGTACATGGTTTGGTAGACAATCCTGCTGCCAAAATTTCGATCCAAGCAAGAAGAGTAGAGAACGGTATTGTCATTGAAATAGAGGATAACGGTAGTGGAATAGAGGAAGAACAGTTAGCTGCATTGAACCATCATCTGCATTCCATCGGCTCAGAGCAGTCCTCTTCTTATCAAAGGGTCGGCTTGATTAATGTGATTCAAAGATCAAGATTAACATTTGGTCCAACGGCGGCGTTAGCTCTATATGAAAATGTACAGGGCGGGGTAACAGCCTTCCTTCATCTTCCTGTTATTGAACGGCATGTTTATTCTTCGGAGGGGTGAAACGGTGATGTATAAAGTAATGTTAATTGATGATGATGTCCCTATGATTCGGGTTTTGCAGCAAATGATCGATTGGGAGTCACTCCAGCTGCACGTAGTGGGGGCTACCTATTCAAGTGCAAAGGCATTGCATATGTTTGAAGAAACGTCGCCTGATATCGTCATCACTGACATTGGACTGCCGCAAAAAAGCGGTATTGAGCTAGCAGCTATTTTCCGCCAGATGAAACCGGATATTAGAGTCATATTTTTGACTTGCCACGAGGATTTTCATTACGCCCAGCAGGCAGTAAAGCTGAATGCCGATGATTATCTTCTTAAAGATCAATTAACGGCGGAGCAGCTTGAGCAAAGCTTAGGAAAATCCATACAATTGCTCAAAATGAAAGTCACAAAGATCGACAATGAAGTATCGAACTATAACAGTGAGCTGTTCAAGCAAGGCTTGTTTCAAAGAGTCATTGATGGTGTTAATCCCACATCAACTGTGGGGTATGCAGCTCAGCTAGGCATCTCATGGGGATACCCCTTCTTTATGATGGGCGTAGTCCATATCAATTTCTCAACTTACGAATCGCTTTACGTTCAGAACAATATTTCGTTAATTTTTTATGCGATCCACAATATCGCGGTGGAGCTGTCTGGTTCGTATGATGGAATAACGCCATTTTTGGAAAAAGACAATTTAGTTATTTTGTATAATTACCGAAATAATTTGGCGAACAATGCTTATCCTTATTTTAAAAAGTATATGCAGGAGCTGCAGGCTCTTTGTCTACAGTTTCTGAAATTGCAGCTTAATATAGTCACCGTGACAGATAAGATGGAGCTGCAATCCATTGGAGCCGTCTATCAGCAGGTGATTCAATATAAAAATGAGTTTTACAAAAGCAGTGAGTTTACGGTTACGAATATGAATGTCTTCTTACAAAGCATGTTTTTATCCTATCCGCTAGGTTTTCTAGATTGTTATAAATCAGATATTGAGCGTGCGATTATGAAAGGCGACTTTGACAGTATCCATAATATCGTCGCAAATATTGGAAAAAATGCAGAAGAGAATAGAGTCGAGCCAAGTGAGCTGGTTCAAGATTTATCAACACTCATTCGCAGCATTGATATAATGTTCTCAAGATGGAAGTCGGATGAGGGGATTTATATATACCTGTCTTCTGCAAGGACTTTGCTCGATGTAACAGGACTGATTGAGAGAAAGCTTATTCACATTGCAAAAAACCGGCAGAAGGGATTAGAACCTGTGATCCAGGAGCCGAAGCTGCAGGTGATTCAACAATATCTAGATAAAAATCTATCCGAAAACATTACCTCAATTGACATGGCACGTCATTTGTATTTGAATTCAAGCTACTTCTCCCGCTATTTCAAACGACTGACGGGTGTGAATTTCACGGATTTTGTTCACCAGTATAAAATGAAAATTGCTGCAAAAATGCTGAAAACGTCCAACCAAAGCATCGAATCTTTAGCTATGGGACTGGGATATTCGGATAGAACTTATTTTTCAAAAGTGTTCAAGAAGTATATAGGCATGACTCCAAGTGAATATAAAGCAAATTATACGATTAACACTTATGTAAGATGAATAGACTGCAGCCACAATCGAAACCTGTCCTCCGATAATGCCGGGGTACAGGTTTTTTTGTCGTTCCCATTGTTCAAAACTCTTATGGTGTTTTCGCCGAATGTAACCCATTTGGAAAGTCAAAATATTGCTCCTACGAAGTCATAATCCATCGTTCTTGTCCTGTGGATTTCTATTATCATTAGTATCAACTTAATAAATGTTGAGGTGATACGAAATGGAAGCTGCTAAACCAATCACAAACCCTGAAATTCTACAGAAGCCAAGAAAATTTTGGACTCCGAGGCGGAAAGAAGCATTAATCGGCTGGCTGTTTCTTGCCCCAGAAATCATAGGTATGTTATTGCTGAATGTATTTGCACTTGGGTTTTCTCTTTATTTGAGCTTTACTTCGTGGGACTTGTTATCAGGTCTAGGGGGCATTAAGTTTAACGGTATCGACAATTATATTAAAATGTTTCATGATCCAACCATCATTAAAGCGTTGAAAAACAATCTGCTTTATACCGTGCTAACGGTGCCGGTTCCGATTGCGATATCGCTGGTACTCGCTGTTCTCATTCACAATAAGGTGTTTTGGAAGGATTACTTTAAGGTTGTGTTTTTCATTCCCTATATTTCATCCATTATTGCTGTAGCGGCAGTGTGGAGCGCATTGTTCCATCCTTCACTAGGACCGATCAATCAGTTTTTGATGGATCTAGGCATTTCCAACCCGCCTAAGTGGCTGGTGGACCCAAAAACTTCACTTATCGCCATTGCGATCATCACTTCTTGGGCAGGGCTTGGTTATACGATTATTATTTATTTGGCCGGTCTTACAAGTATTTCGAATGAACTATATGAAGCGGCGGATATCGACGGTGCGACTTCAATGACCAAGTTTCTCAAAATTACGGTTCCATTGCTTCGACCGACAACGTTCTTCTTGTTTATTACGATGTTGATTGGTTCTTTTAAAGTATTTGATATCATCTCTTATTTGACAGCAGGGGGACCAGACAATTCTTCTACAGTCATTGTATTCCGGATTTATGAGGAAGGATTCGTAAATTATAACATGGGGTACGCGGCTTCAATCTCATGGCTGCTATTTGCGATTATTGCTGTCATTACTGCGGTTACCTGGAAATTCAGAAATGAAGAATCATTATAAGGGGGAGGGGTCAGTTTGCTTATCATAAGAAAAAATATATCAAAAATAATTGTTACCATTATCATGGGTGCCATATCTATTTTCTTCCTAGTTCCATTCATATGGATGATTTCATCAGCGTTTAAATTTGAAAAGGATGTTATGCGTTTTCCCATTGAGTGGATTCCTAAAAATATTAATGTGTTGTACAATTTTAAAGCAGTTTGGATGGGAAATGTAAACTTTCTTCATATTTATTTCAACTCTATTAAAATAGCTTTAATAGTCACATGTCTCACATTGCTCTTTTCCACTATGGCAGCTTTTGCATTTACCAAACTCCGGTTTAGAGGGAGAGGTCTTGTATTTATGGCTCTGATTTCGTTCATGATTATACCGGATCAAGCCACCCTAATTCCTCGGTTTATGCTGGTTCGCTGGCTGGGTATTTACGATAGTCACTTTGCACTTATTTTTATGGGGATGTTTTCTATTTATTTCACATTCCTGCTTCGCCAGTTCATGGCGGGGATCAGCGATGAGTATATGGAAGCTGCAAGAATTGATGGAGCTGGCCATTTAAGGATTTTCCGCTCGATTATCATTCCGCTGTGCCAACCGGTTCTTGCTACCGTCGCTATTATAAAG
>NZ_JBFTSN010000283.1:0-8605 GCF_056400045.1 Paenibacillus sp. 01L418 | reverse complement strand
CCCAAGCATCCTGTTTAAAGGAAGGCAGCMTTATCTCGGAGCCAGACAAGATTTCACGAATGCGAAAGGATACGATAATGCTGTGATCAACGAGATGAGCGAGCACCTCGGTCACACTCCATGACTCAGGGGCAGCCTTCCATTTCAGCTGGTGATCCGACAGCCCTTCCAATTCCTGCTCAATTTGATCATATACGTTCACAAATGCATGAATATCGACAATGGGTTCGCTCATTTAAAATCCTCCTCGTGAATAACAAAAGTAATAGCGTTATGCCCTGCTAAAACGATCAAGCTCGAATAATCTCAGATCATAGCCTGTATTCTTTTTTTGTATTTTGTCAGCCAAAATCTCGCCTACCACGCTCGCAAATTTAAAGCCATGACCGGAAAAACCGCCAGCAAGCAGCACATTATGATGCTCAGGATGAGCATCAATAATGAAATCCTCATCAGGCGTAAACTCGTATTTGCATACTGCACCCCGCAAAAGCTTGCCGGCCGCATCCGGAACAAAAGCGGCAAGCGCGCGGCGAAGATCCTCTTCATCTTCCGGATAAGCACCAAATGGAGCAATCGGCTCACCTGGCTGCCATTCCACGCCTGTATCGTGTCTGCCAATTTTAATTCCTGCGCCGCCAATGCTCGGAAAGCCGTAGTAGCCTCCCATCGCTCCTCCCCAAGTGAAACCGGGAAATACGCCTGCATCAAAAGCGGGTGAACGCGTTTCAAACCACCCAACTACTTTGCGAACTGCACGAATGGGAAGCTTAACATGCTTCGCGAGCATGCCAAACCATGCGCCGGCGGTAATAATGATTTGCTGTGCGGTATAAGCAGCTTCTTTCGTATGAACGGTGACGCTTGAAGCATTCGCCTGAATATCTGTAACGAAGCTGTTTACCAGAAGCTCCGCTCCGGCTGCTATAGCTTGCTGCTTATAAGCAGCTACACATTTTTCACTGTATAAGTAACCCGCATTCGGCTCGTACATCCCTTGGAAGGAGTCAGCTAATTGAACACCTGGAAAACGCCGATTAATTTCTTCCGCACGCAGCAGCTCCACTTGAACGCCATTCGCAATAGCATCGCCTAATCTGCCTTCATAATTGTAAAAGCTCGATTCTGCCATATTGAGCACGCCCGATCGCTCCAGCAGCTTTTCCCCCGTCGCTTTCTCGAGTGCCAGCCACCTCTCATCAGCACGAAGCGCCATCTTCACATAAGTATCGCCGCCATGATAGGCATGCCGGATTAGACGCGGCTCGCCGTGATGGCTTCCCATATTATGCGGCGGATCAAAAGCATCAATGAGCAGTACCCTTGCTCCGCGGGCTGCGAGCTCATAACCTGCGCTCATCCCCATAGAGCCTGCCCCAACGATGATCACGTCATATGATTTCGGAATGTTGTCGTCCTCCCAGCGTATTCTCGCTCGTCAGCTTGCGCAGAGCATCCACAGCAAGGGAAGCAAAAAAAGAAGCTGCAATCGGCAATGCTTTCTCATCTAAATCAAAGGCTGGATGATGCCATTCCTGTGAGCCGGCTGTGCCAAAAAACACAAACACCCCTTCGGTTTCCTTCAAATAAAACGCAAAATCCTCGCCTGCCGGAGAAGGCGTAGGCTTCACCACTGCAAGGCCAAGAGCATTCGCTGTTATCGAAGCTTGATCGGCCCATTTCTGATCATTGACAACTGCCGGCGGCCCTTCCAGCCACTTCACTTTCGCACTCGTTGCAAACGCCGATGCTACACCATTTACGACCTGATCAAAGCGCTCGCGCACTTTCGTGCGGACATGCTCTTCAAACGTACGCAGCGTACCGTCAAATACCGCTTTGTCCGAAATAATATTCCAAGCGGTTCCCGCATGAAGCCTTGTCACACTAACAACCGCACTGTCCAGCGCACTTACGCTGCGGCTTACAATCGATTGCAGCGCCGTAATCATATGCGCCGCGGTTACGATCGGATCAAGACCCGCTTCAGGTACTGCAGCATGACTGCCGCGGCCTTCCACTTCAACGACAAAGCCATCAGCTGCCGCCATGATTGGCCCGCCTGTAATTCCAATCGTTCCAACTGGGAGATCCGGCTTGTTATGCATGCCGAACACCGCGCTCACGCCTTCCAAAGCTCCGCTTGCAATAAGCTTCTGAGCGCCCTTTGCTTTTTCTTCCGCAGGCTGGAACAACAAGCGCACCGTTCCTTGCAGCTCCTGCTCCCGTTCCTTGAGCAAAAGAGCAGTTCCTATAATCGACGCCGTGTGGAAATCATGTCCGCAGGCATGCATTTTACCCGGAATTGTTGAAGCAAATGCAAGACCCGTCTCCTCCTGTATCGGCAGTGCGTCTATATCCGCGCGAACCGCGACAATCGGGCCGCCATGCAATCCACCAATCTCTGCAATGACACCGGTTTGAAGTCCATAATCAACAACTCGAATGCCCGCCTCCGTTAACCAGCCGCGTATGGAAGCCGTCGTCTCAAACTCCTCATGAGAAAGCTCAGGATGCTGATGCAGCTGCCTTCGAATGGCTATCAACTTCTCTTCTATGAATTCAGCTGAGAAATCGCTCATACCAACTCTCCTTCAAAGGCTTCCTTAAGCAGCTCGAAGGATCGTACACGCTTGGCGAAATCAGGAATAATCGTCGTAAAAATAAACTCATCCACGCCATACTGATCCCCAATTTCAAGCAGTCGTTTGCGAACCATCTCCTTGGTGCCGCGGGTAATATCCGCATCCCTTTCCTCTGCTGTAAATGTCTCTCCCGCCTGCCTAGCAAATTCCTTCGCTTGTTCCAGCGTGCCTACGTTTACAGTCTTGCCGCTTGCCAGCGTAACTCTCACATTTTTAAAATGACCTGCCAGCTCATTCGCTTCTTCTTCCGAATCGGACGCTATTACTGACAATGCTAGAATCGCTTTAGGCTCTCCGCCAAACGACCGATTAAATTTATTCCGATACGTATTTATCGCCTTTTGAGCCGTATCCGGATCGTTATTAATAAATAATGCAAAAGCATACGGATAACCCTTCTCCGCAGCCAGCTCCGCGCTTGATAAGCTTGTGCCAAGCAAGAAAATGTCAGCAGGCTGCTTCGGCAGCGGACTTGCAACAAGCCCAGCCAGCGGATGCTCTTCGCCAGTCTTATCATGGAGCAGCTGCTCCAGTTCTGTCAGCTTCTCAGCTAAAGTATCGGCTTCCGCTACGCCCTTCTGCAAAGCTTTCGTAGAACGCGGCAATCCGCCTGGCGCTCGCCCGATGCCAAGCTCAACTCTTCCTGGAGCGAGTGAAGCAAGCACATTAAAATTTTCTGCCACTTTATAAGGGCTGTAATGCTGGAGCATTACGCCGCCTGAACCAATGCGAATGGATGATGTTTGAGCCAGCAAATAAGCAATAAGCACCTCTGGCGAGGACCCCGCCATCCCGGGAGAATCATGATGCTCAGATACCCAGAAGCGCTCGAAACCAAGCGTTTCTGCCAATTGCGCCAGCCTCACGGTATTCGCCAAGGCTTCAGCAGCAGTTTGACCGGGAAAAATTATACTTTGATCCAGAATGCCAATTTTGAGTGACATATTGATTCGCTCCTCTATGTGTTAGATGGAATAGACACCCTCAGGTGTGATCCGTTTCAAAAATTGTTTGGTTCGTTCTTCTTTTGGATTAGTGAAAATATCGTTAGGCCTGCCCTCTTCAACGATCGCTCCGCCATCCATAAAGACAACATGGCTGGCAACATCCTGCGCAAAGCTCATTTCATGGGTCACGATAATCATCGTGATGCCTTCTTTTGCGATTTTGCGAATTACGCTAAGCACCTCGCCAACCAGCTCTGGATCAAGCGCCGAAGTCGGCTCATCGAACAAAATAACTTCTGGATTCAGCGCCAGCGCGCGAGCGATGCCTACACGCTGCTGTTGTCCTCCAGACAGCTCGCTCGGATAGGCATGCAGCTTATTGCCAAGACCAACCTTTTCAAGCAGCTCCTCGCTTTTTTGCCGCGCCTCTTCCTTCGGAAGCTTCTTAACGATGAGGAGACCTTCCATTACATTTTCAATTGCCGTCTTATGCTTAAATAAATTATATTGCTGGAAAACCATTGCGCTTTTTTGCCGAAGCGTATGGATTCCTTTTTTATCGGGACGCTTGCAATTAACGGTGAAATCACCAATCGAAATTTGACCGTCGTTAGGCTTCTCTAAATAATTGATGCAGCGCAGCAGCGTTGTTTTCCCGGAGCCGCTTGGCCCGAGTATCGCAACGACCTCGCCTTTTTTGACTGTAAGATCGATTCCTTTGAGCACTTCATTGCGTCCAAAGCTCTTCCTAATTTGCGTCAGCTTAATCATGAGACACCGCCTCTGTTGTACAGGTTAAAGCGCTTCTCGGCTAACGCGGTCAGTCGCTCGATGAAAAAGGTTAATCCCCAGAAAATAAGAGCTGCGGCAAGGTACGCCTCAAAAAACTTCCAGTTTGTTGAAGCAACGATTTGCGCTTTAGCATTAATGTCAACGACAGACACTGTAAAAGCCAGCGTTGATCCGTGCAGCATGCCAATTACCGAGTTCGATAAGTTAGGCAAGCTGGCAGCAAAGGCTTGGGGCAAAACAATTCTGCGCATCGCTTGCGAGGTCGTCATTCCAATGGAATACGCGGCTTCCATTTGTCCGCGGTTAACCGCAAGCAGTCCCGATCTGACAACCTCAGACATGTATGCGCCAGCCGTAATCGAGAAAGAAATATAAGCGAATCCTATCATGGGAATCGAGACCGAACGGAACGATAAGCCTAACGCCTCAGCTATACCATCTACGATAATCGGCAAACCGAAATAAATAAGCAATAAATGCGTTAGCATAGGAGTTCCGCGGATGACGGTAACATAGGAAACGGCGATAGGATAAAGGACTGGAATCTTATAAAGTCTAATGACAGCTACAGATGTCCCAATGAGGAAGCCGCAAAAAACAGAAACGAACGTAATCGCCAAAGCCGTTGGCACCGCGCTCAAAAGCTGAACAAACGCCGTCCATATGAATGCGAAATCAAGCTTCATTTTCCCTTCCTCCTCTGCCAAAGCCTATTCCGGCTGCAAACCGCCTTGATTTATCTTTTTTGATAAGAGGTTCTTTGTCTTCTGCCGCGATGCGGCGCTCATGCTTCAATAACCTGCGTTCGATCAAATGGAACAGCTTCTCAAGCCCAAAGCTCAAAATAAAGTAGATAATCGCTAGCGAAACATACGTTTCAAGGAAATGCCTGGACATAACAGCCAGTGTCTGTGATTTTCCTGTTAATTCCATAATACCTAACGAAAAGGCGAGTGATGTATCCTTCAAATTTGCAATGACAAGATTAGAGAATACCGGCAATGCAATCGAAACGGCTTGAGGTAGTACAATTCGGGTAAAAGCTTGGAAACCCGTCATTCCTACCGCATAAGCTGCTTCAACCTGCCCCCGATCCACTGCCCCGACAGCCGCGCGAATCATCTCCGCTATATAAGCTCCGCTGTGCAGCGCATAAGTAAGGATGACAAAATATAATGCCGGCACTTTAGCTACATCCAAATGAAAAAGCTTCAAAACCTCAGGCAAGCCGTAATAAAACAGAAATAGCTGAATGAGTATAGGCGTCCCTCTAAAAAAAGATAAATACACCTGCGAAAACCGTCTTAGAACCGGAATCTTATAAAGCTGGGGAAAGGCGACGATAAATCCGACGCCAACCCCAAGTACGATGGAACTCACCACAATAAGAAGAGTGACTTTCAAGGTAGGCAGCAGCTTTATTAGATACTCGAACACATAGCTGATATCAAAAGGTTCTCCCACCTTAGCCATCTCACCTTTCAATTGGGTTTATTTTTCTTGGGAAGTAAAATCATCGCCCAGCCATTCTGAGCTAAGCTTAGCCAGCGTACCGTCTGCTTTCAGTTCTTTGATTACCACATCAACTGCATCAGAAAGCTTTTGCTGCTCCGGATCGTCCTTGCGGAACATGAACAAGATGTCTGCTTCGCTCAGTGCCGGTCCTACTGCTTTAAGCTCTTTCTTCGGATCAACTAACGATAAAGTAAAGTCAGCAGCGAGGAAGGCATCCACTCGGCCTGAGGTTACTTGCGATACGTTGTCGTTTGCACCGCCATTTTGATACACAAGCTCAAGCGCGTTTCCGTTTTCCTTATTGTAATTCTCAAGAATCGTTGCCGCTGCGCTTGTTGCCGTTGTTAGCACTTTTTTACCTTTTAGATCAGCCAACGTTTGAACTGAATTATTGTCCTTGTCTACTATGATCTTGTTTCTCCAGTGCGCATAAGGCTCTTTATTAAAGAGGTACTTCTGTACGCGTTCCGGATTTTGCTCCATCTCATGTGCAATCATGTCAATTTTTTTCGTTTCCAAGCTTAACAGCAGGTTCGTAAATTCAAGCGTTTGAATGTCAAATTCATAATCTGGAAGACGTTTATCAATTTCTCTTACAAGCTCTACATCGAAACCAGTAAGCTTACCATTCTCATCTATAAAGCAAACTTTAGGGAATTGTGTTCCTGTGCCAACAACAATTTTTGTTACGGATTTGGAAGCCTCTCCGCTTCCTGTTTCCGCACTGCCGCCGGTGTTGTTTTTATTGCTTCCGCAGCCAGCAACTGTAAGGGCAAGGACGAGTGCAATCGATAAAACGAATCGTTTTTTCATTTTCTTTTTCCCCCAAATCATCAAATGTTTAAATCCTTATAATTCCTACCTGTTAAGTAAGGATTATGTTGAATTCACTTTACCACCGGACTGCCAGCTTCGTCAATCCTCTAGCTTATAGAGATCTTCTATAAGAAAATTGAATAATCCAATGATGCTTTTATCAACAAAAAACGTCCGCTGCTTCAGTAGGAGCAGCGGACGAATGTGATTAAGTGCACTATTCATATCGGCTTAACTGTAATTATGAATGTACCATACCCATCGCTTTTCGAATAATAGAGTTTTTGTATTACAGATTTATATTTGCTGATAAGCTTAGCTCCGCATCTGCTAATTGCTTGCCTATTTCGGTAATGGCATGTACAAATTCCAGATGCTCTCCATGATGCGAAATGAGGTTCGTCTGTAAAAAAATGCCTTCCGTCTCCGGGACGCGTATCGGATAAAGCTTCCCATCCTGCAGCTCCTGCTGGGCGCATAAGCCTGGAAGAAACGCGATGCCTGCTTTCTGAATGACAAGCTTTTTGGCCATCTCAGAATTATCCGTCTGAATTTGAATGTTCGGCGGCAGCTCCAAATTCTCGAATATACGATGAATGCGAAGCCAATCCAATGAGCCGCATTCAAAAAAAACGAGCGGCTGCTCAGCGATCGCCTCAACCGTCAGCTTTTCCGTTGTTAAGAACGGATGCCCATGATACACATGCAGCCGTATTGGATCTTCATAGAACTTGGTCGACTGCAGGTTAGGATGATTCACCTTGCGAACAAAGCCAATATCTACTTCCTTGCTCAGCACTTTATTCACAATCTCATCCGTGGTGCTTGTGACGATTTTATAGTGAGTGTGTGGGAATTTCTTCTTTAAGCGAGGTAATAAGTCAGGAATAATATAATTGGAGACAGACACGGTACAGCCAATTCGGAACTCGTTCGGCAAAGACTTCTTCTGATTAATATGCTGCTTGCCCTTCTGATAGATGAGCAGCAGCTGTTGGGCATAAGGGAGAAATCGTTTACCGTCTTCCGTTATTTGAATCTGTTTGCCATTTCGATCGAACAGCTTGCAGTCGAGCTCCTGCTCAAGGGACTTAATTCTTGCTGTTACAGAAGGCTGAGACAAATACAACGCGTCAGCTGCTTTATTAAAGCTTCCACAATGGATGACATAGACGAATGCTTCTATATTCTCAATGTTGATTTGACACACCTCCACTCACTTAAATCCAACTAAACCAATACGAATATATATAATTAAAGTAACAAACTAAAGAGTTCATGTCAATCGAGCAAAAAAAACGGGTTGCCCCAAAAGTAGATACCTACTTGAGGAGCAACCCTTATTCCTTACATTCGTTCCGCTCTAACGAGGGATTGTCTTGTTGTCAGCATATCCGCTATCGCCGCGGTTGCCGAATTTTTTAAATAGTTTGCGCAGATAAGGAAGGGCAAAGTAATCAATACCGAATTTACCTGCGTTCGTGCCAGCGATGAATACGATAATTCCGATCAGCAGCATCCAAGGGTTAGTCGATACCGTACCAGCAAACATAAACATGAAGTTCATTAATAATCCGAAGAATGCTGCAGCTGTCGTAAGTGCGCCAACGATAAGTCCAAGCCCTACCAAACATTCACCAACGGGAATGAGAAAGTTAATGATGCCTGCATTCGGAAGAGCAACATGTTCTAGAAATGCAGTAAACGTCGGATAAACTAACTCGTTTGTCGCTTTATCCATTACAGGGTTGYCGATAGCTCCTTTTAAAAATCCGCTGGCATCAAATCCGCCAAGCTTATGCCAACCAGCGCTCAGCCATTGCCATCCCAAGTACACCCGCAGCACAAGCATTAAGCCCGCTGCATATTTGTTTTCGCTTAGCCATTTGG
>NZ_JBFTSN010000282.1:0-8606 GCF_056400045.1 Paenibacillus sp. 01L418 | reverse complement strand
GGGTCATAGAATACGCCTTCCATTGCGCCATGCATCAGAAAATCCAGCTTAACATAATCAAAGCCCTGCTCTACAAAGCTCTCCAGCCTTTTTCTAATTCGCTCCAGCGCGACTGGATGCGATGGATCTATCGCAAATGCGCCATCCAGCTTCGGCAGCGGCTGTCCAGCTGTATCCTTGATCAAGATCTCACGGTAAAGCACTGCTCCATCTGTTCCTTCTACCGGCGTATCCGGATCGTTGCCCCAGAAAGCGAATGGCGTATAATAAGTGCCCGGCTTTTGACCGTTCGCTTTTACCCGTCTTAGTGCGTCCTTTAGCTGCTCTTCCGATAAATTGTCCCAGAAGGAGTCGAAGTTGACGTAAAGGCTTCCCTGATCGTCAGCAAAGCTGTTTTGCTGCAAATGTTTGGAGAAGAAATCAGATGTATACGTATACACATCATAATCAAGCTTGCCCATGACGGCTGACCAGCTGTTCCAGCCCATCGGTACGCCGCCTTCCCAAGGAAGTGCTGGTGTCAATACGGCATTTGCCTTGCCATACACTTCAAGCCCATCGCGGTAATCCGAGAACGCACCTACAAAGATCGTCGGAGATACAATGCTTTTACCGCGAATTGTTCCGTGTGCAACCGTATCTCTCGTCTGCATATCAGCGGCTCCGCCATAAACGCGCAGCCTGCCCAGATCCTCAGGGAACGTCCCTTCTACAACTACGCCTGTTTTCCAAGTATCATGTGTGACTGATCCAATAACAAATCCGTTTCTGCTTTGCGCACGATAAATGGCGGTTGTCTCATAGCTGTGTACGCTGCAAGGAATAGCATGTGAGGCAAAACGAACCCATTTGTCATTATCGAATGGAACGAATAAGGCCCTGATTTCGTCGCTGGCACCTGCATCTGCCCCAAATTGTGCAATACTTCCATCATTTAAATATGCGGCTAGCGGCGTGATTTCATTCGTCTCCCATTCGAGCTCGCTTTCCACTTCAAGCTCCATTAACAAATAAGGCAGCTGCTCGTACATACGGAAATGCTGACGCATTAATGGCTTGCCAAGCTCTTCATGCTCAAAGCTCCAGTGCAGCCCTTTGCCAAATCCATCCTCAATGGCTTGGATAGACGATTCATTAACAACATGTTTGCTGTAGAAAGTCGAGCGCAGCTGTTCCAAACCATAACGTGCTTCGGCATAAAGGCCAACCAGCGCCGCACCGCTGCTCCACTTCAGCGATACATGCCCATCCTTCAAATGTACGGTTGCCTGAATGACTCCATTATCAACCACATATTCCTCCATGCGCTGCTCCAGCTCGAATTGTCCCATCTTCATCTCTCATCCGCTCCTCTTTTATAATGGAAGAAGGCCGGCAGCGCCGGCCTCCATCATGCTTGCATTATGTTTATTTCCAAAGCTCAACACGATTTTTGTAATTGGTTGTATAAATCGCTTCAACCTTTGCATCTCCAGCAGCTTTCATATCACTAAGCATTTTATCAAAAATGCTGTTTGCTTCTTCAGGAGACTTCGCCATAATCGCTTTCGTCAGCCCCTGCTTCACAATATCATTAACCTTCTGCTCATTCAGTGCTTCAGGCGTTCCTCCCTGCGGTCCAAGACCATCGTAGAGTACGGAGTCATACACCGAGTCAGACAAGTTTTTGAGTGCCATCTTATCGACAGCGCCACGTTCAAAGCGGCCCGCTAAGTCATAAGGTGTGCCGTCAGAACCATTTCCGTTTTTGATAAACCAAGTCCATTTGCGAATGCCAGATTCCTTTGTATAGGCATTCCAATCGTCTTTAAAGCTTTGCAGCACTTCTGGACGCGGCGTATGCTTGCCATCCTTCATATCCCAGTGCTGGCCTTCAATTCCCCACATCAACAAATATTGTCCTTCTTCGCTCGCTAGGAAGTTCATAAATTTCATCGTGCGTTCCGGGTTTTTATTTTTCTTCGTAATCGTAATCGCATCCCAGCCAAGTGAACTGCGTCCGCCGTATGTCGTTTTTGCAGGATCTACGCCATCTGCTACAACCTTGTAAGGGAACAGCTGTGATTCTTCACCACGATCCTTCTTCAGAATCGTGTTTGCTCCTCCAGCATCCCAATACGCGCCTGTTGAAGCAAATACAGAACCTGTCGCCAATTTTTGTTCCCAAGCTTGCTTTTTGTTAATCGCCCATTCCTTATCGATCAGGCCTGTCCTGTACAAATCATTCATGTACAAAATCATTTTGCGGTATTGCGGGTCTTTCACATCAAACTTCAGCTCACCATTCTCATCGTAGAAAGGCAGCATACCGAACATACCTTTGAAAGTGCCTAGTGTACCGCCAAAGTTCTCTCCATCCATCGATAGAGCGATTGTTTCTTTACCGTCCATCGTAGGATATTTCGCTTTAAAATCAAGCAATAGCTGCTTGAATTCAGTTTCCGTGAAAGGCACTCCGCCTTCTGCTTTATCAGGAGCCAGCTCCTTCAAAATATCTTTACGCATATTGAAGCCGAATACGGGCTCATTCTCAAACCCATACCAGTTKGAAAGGTAATAGTTTTTACCATCTTTATATCGCGTTTTGTTAAGTACATCGCCATACATTTTTGCTACATCTGGGCCGTTTTTTTCAATCAAATCATTTAGTGGAATGATAGCACCCGACTCAATGTATTTGTTAACCAAATCACTGCTTCTCTCAAACATGATGAGATCCGGCAGATCATCACTTGCAAGCATCAGATTCAGCTTCTCCGCTGGATTGCCGGTTGGCTGCTGAATTTCTACTGTAATTCCTGTCCGCTTCGTAATTTCTGCCGCTACCGCGTTGCTGAATTTATCTCCCGTATTTTTATCGAAAAAGGTTATGGTCAGTGGTTCGTTAGACTTGTCATTTCCAGCGCTATTCTCGCCAGCACTCGAGTTGCCGTTTTCTTTAGCATTATTGGAGCCGCAAGCTGATAATACGGAAATGACAACGATCATGCTTAAAAATAATACGATCCATTTTTTAGTACGCATAGTATAAATCCCCCTCTTAAGTGATTCTATTATAGTACATTTTCATCCCTATTTAAGCGTGATCGGCATCACCTCCAACAAAGTTCCCGCTTCATTAGCTTTTTACTGCACCAAGGGTCATGCCTTTAACAAAATATTTTTGTAAAAATGGATAAACCATTAATATCGGAAGCGTTGCTACCATAGTTGCCGCCATCCGAATCGTATCCGGAGACACGGCCAGTCTTTTCGAAGCATCAGCGAGCTGCTGCGCATCGCCAACCATGGAGCTGGTTTGATACTGGTTCAAGATTTTTACAAGCACGGCCTGAAGCGTCTTAAGATCAGAGTTATACGTGAACACGTAGGAATCGAACCAAGCGTTCCAGTGGCCAATGGCCGTAAACATGCCGATCGTCGCGAGCACTGGTGTCGTTAGCGGCAATATAATTTTGAAGAAAATTTGCATGTAATTAGCGCCGTCTATTTTGGCTGATTCATCCAGCTCCTGCGGTAGCTGCTGCATGAAGGTTCGAACAATAATCATATAAAAGACGTTCATCATGCCCGGTAAAATAAACACCATAAAGCTGTCAATGAGATGCAAGCTTTTGAGCACCATGTAATATGGAATGAGTCCGCCGCCAAAATACATCGTGAACACAAAATACAGTGACCAGAACCGATTTCCAACGAGCTCGCGTTTACTTAGTGAATAGGAAAGCATACTAATGACAATAACCGCGAGTGGCGTTCCGATTAGCGTCCGCAGCACCGTAACTTTAATGGCCGTCCAAATCTCGCTATCGGATAAAATTTGCTTATAGCTGGCTAGGCTGAAATCTCTTGGCCACAAATACAGATTTCCTCGCAGCGTATCTTCAGCACTATTGAACGAAATGATAAATATGTTCCAGAAAGGATAAAAGGTTACGATAAAAACTGCGATGATGAATAAGTAGACGATCGACATAAACAGAAAATCATTTTTAAATTTTGCCATGAAGTGTTCTCCTTTTCTTGTTTGTCCTAGAACAACGACTGTTCATTCATTTTTTTGGCCATCTTATTGACGCTTAGAACAAGGATAAACGCGACGACCGATTTGAATAATCCAACAGCTGCTCCGTAAGAGAACATTCCGTTTTGCAAACCATATTTGTACGTGTACGTGTCAATAACTTCCGAATATTGGAGCACCGTATTATTTTGCATCAAAAATTGCTGATCAAAACCTGCATTCAATATTCCGCCTACCGCTAAAATGGCAAGAATGATAATGGTCGGTTTAATAGACGGCAGCGTGATGTGCAGCATTTGCTTTAATCGGCTTGCCCCGTCTACCTTCGCCACCTCGTACAGCTCCGGGTTAATAGCTGAGATAGCGGCCAAATACATAATGGCGTTAAAGCCCATGTCCTTCCATGTGTTGGAGAAAGCGATAATCCACCAGAATAGCGGACCATTTTGCATAAACTGAATCGGCTCATCGATAATTCCAAGCCCCGTCAACAAATTGTTTATGACACCGCTTGAAGAAAGTACCGTGATAATAATATTTGCGGCAATGACCCACGAAATAAAATGAGGCATGTAAGATACTGTTTGAAACGTCCGTTTGAACCAGCCATTGCGCATTTCATTAATCATTAAGGCAAGAATAATCGGCATTGGGAAACCGAATAACAGAGATAGAAAGCTTTGTGCCAGCGTATTGCGCATTACTCTGACGAAATCGCCATTCGTAAAGAAGTAGTTAAACCACTCCAGCCCTACAAACTCTGTAGTAAAAAACTGTCCAAAAAACGATCCTCCGCCTGGCGAGTAATTAATGAAAGCCATGTATAAGCCAAACATGGGAACGTAAGAAAATATGAGTGTGACGATTAAAGCCGGAAGCATGAGCACAAATAATAGCCGCTGTTCCTTCAATCTGCCCCATACATTAGAATTTTCAATGCTGCGCTTCTTTTTGGGTGGAACAGATTTACTTGATTCCGCTTTCATTATGGATTCCATTTAATAACCTCCTGCCAATCTTGCGTTGCTTAGTGACTTCATTATAGGTCGGCCGCCCTGCCCATTCTATACAAGCATTTACCGATTTGTAACGCAAAACGACACACTTCCATATGCTCCATTGTTGAAATGCGGTATTGCAGATAAACTAAATAAACATTCAAAAACAGATACATGATAAAAGGTGGGAACAAGCATGTACAGCATTTTGATAGTGGATGATGAAGCCATTGAGCTCGAAACGATGGAGCATTATGTGCCATGGGACAAAATCGGCATTACGGTCGCGGGAACGGCGCGAAATGGCAAGGAAGCGCTTAGCAAGCTCTCTGAGTTAAAGCCTGACATTATTTTGACAGATGTCCGCATGCCCATTATGGACGGGCTGGAATTCGGAAGAAGAGCAAAACAAATCGATAAGAACGTAAAAATCATATTTTTGAGCGGACATAACGAGTTTCAGTATATTAAGGCAGCGCTGAACATTGAGGCGACTGGCTACTTGTTAAAACCGATAGATATGGAGGAGCTGATTGCATTAATTGAGAAGGTAAAGAAAAAATGCGAGGAGGAACAGTTGTCAGATCAGGGCGGAGAATGGCTGCGTGAAAAATGGATGACCCGTATTATACGCGAGCCGAATGAAGAGAAGCGAAAGGATTGGATTCGGAAATGGGAGCTTAGCTCATCCGATTTCAGTGCAAACAGGGAGTTTGCAGCCTTTTATGCAACGATAGATGCGCCGGCAGACTATCCTATTTCGGCACAGCCAGCAAGCGAAGCCTCTCCCGATAGAGTGGAGCTCATGCGGACTATTGCCCGACAATATCTCGATTCCTTTATTGTTGTTGAAAGCGAGCCGCATGCTTTATTCGTTCTCTTTCAATGGCGCAATGAGCAGAGAGCCGCAAAAGCTGCAATGGATTTCTGGGAGAAGTTCCGAGAGGAGCTCTCCCTCTCCTTCGGCGCACAAATTACGATAGGATTGTCCGCGCCGCATATCGGGTTTGATCTTATTTGGGATGCCTACTTGCAGGCGCGAGCTTGCAATGAGGAGAAGTTTTTCAAGCTCGGCGGAGCCGTTATAACGCCGGATGATTTATTGCCTACCAAACAAACGGATGATGATGGCGAGCAGCTTGCAGCTCGGCTTGCTTCCGCCTTGCAGTCAGGAGACGCCAAGCAGGTAACCATGCAGTTAGAAGCGCTCTTCTCAACGATTCGCGTAGAACGTATCCATCGAAATTTCACTATCCGAGCCATTATTCGGCTAATGGCTGCATTAGAGCAGCATTTCTCCATGCTGCTTGCAGGCTCGCTCAAGGACTTGCTGCTTGTGGACCATTGGAAGGAAATTTCGTCGATGAGCTCATCCTCACAGATTCAAGCTTATGTCATGCACTTCTGCGAAGAAATAAGAAAGACTTTAAGCGAAAGAGATGTTGACCGCAATCAGGCCATAGCCGACCAAATCGTTAAGCTTATTAACGAAAGGTATCATTTGCCGCTTACAGTCGAGGAGATTGCCAAGGAGGTCTACTTATCACCCAACTATATTCGAAGCATTTTTAAAGAAAAAATGGGTGAGACGATTCTTGATTATATAACGAAGGTTCGTATGAACCGGGCAGCTGACTTGTTAAAGGACAAATCCCTTAAGGTGCGTGAGGTCGCTCACAGCGTCGGGTATGAGAACGTCTCTTATTTTTGCTCCATCTTCCATAGGCACAAAGGCAGTACACCTAATGAGTTTCGGAAAATGTATCTATAGGCTGGAGTGAGAGTGCATGAAAAAGGTAACAGGCTGGCTGACGAGGCCTTTTAACAATTTGCGGCTAAGAGAAAAGCTGTTTGTCATGTTTTTACTCGGGGCCATTATTCCTTTAGTGTTTTTTGTTTTATATTCTTATCAGACGATTAAGAGCGAGCTTTCTGACCAAATGTACACGAACTCCGTTGCGTCTGTTGCTCAAATCAATTCAAATCTAGAAAATAAGCTGGATACGTACACAAAGCTATCAGCAAATCTTTATTTAAACAATTCGCTGCGCGCTTACTTAACGAATAACTATACAGAGGAGCCGTCTCTGTTTGTTGATGCCTATCAATACATTAATAACACCTTTTCGAATATGCTGACTACAAATCCAGATATTCATTCCATGTCTATTTATATTAATAACGATTCGCTTCCAGCTGACGGCATTTACATTAAACGAATGGATGATGCGTTCAAACGGTCAACTACGTACCGCTCATTGCTTAACAGCTACGGAAATGTTCGGTTTGTAGCAACGCCCCCTGTTGTTGACCAGCCTTCCATGTTTACGCTGACACGCATGCTTAATATTAGCAATCTAGACAATGCCTATGGGATTTTGACCATCAACATTTTGGAATCGGATATTTTCCGTTTGATGGAGAAAGAAACATCAGAGAAAACGATATTAATCGTTAATGATAGCGGCCTTATTATGTCCGCTAAGGACAAAAACATGTTAAATCGTCCGCTTAATCAATTTGTGAAGGAAAAATTTCCGAGCGCTAGAGAAGGAAGATTCGACAGCAGCTTTAATGGAGAAAAAATGCTTGTCGTATATAATACGACCAAATTCGGTTGGAAAAGCATCTCGCTAGTCCCTTACAGCAGCTTCCTTACCAAGGCGAATAAAACAGCTAAGCGGATTTTAATTTTTGCGTTAATCAGCTTTGGGCTTATGACGCTGTTCATCTACGCCACAGCCAGACAATTTACGAAACGCGTCGATTATTTAGTCGGCATGATCCGGCGCATCGAAAGAGAGGAGTTCGATCTCTTCGACATGAGGCCGCTTGGACGCGATGAAATTGGCCAAATCGGAAATGTGCTGCGGAAGATGGCGCAGCGGCTCAGCAATTTAATTTCCGACGTATACAAGAAAGAAATCGATAAGCGAGAAGCCGAGATGAATGTGCTGCAAGCGCAAATTAATCCGCATTTTTTGTACAATACACTCGCCTCCATATCGTCGCTTGCCATTCGAAATTCTGATCAGCGAATGAACAAAATGGTTACGGATCTAGCAAAGTTTTACCGGATCTCGCTCAACAAAGGGAAAAACAAACTTTCAATCCATGAAGAAATTCAGCTTACCCGCTACTACGTTGCCATCCAGCAGGTAAGATTCGGCGAACTCATTCGCGTGCATTATCAAATCGAAGAATCTGTGCTGCCCTGCCCAATCGTAAAGCTGACGCTGCAGCCATTCGTTGAAAACGCGATGAACCATGCCATTTGGGACGACACGCTCGGAATTAACATTATGATAAAAGCATATCGCGACGGCCATGATATCATTCTCAAAGTCATCGATGACGGCATGGGCATGCATATGCGCGGCCATAGCGGAGAAGAGCTGCCGGTTAGCAGCGACAACTTGTCTGGTTATGGCATTCGCAACGTCGACAATCGAATTAAACTTTTGTACGGCGAATCATATGGCGTCTCTATTTACAGCAGGCTCGGAATTGGCACGACGGTAACGATAAAAATTCCTGGACGTTAAAATGCTAGACAATAAAAAATCCCTCAAGCACTATTGCTT
>NZ_JBFTSN010000281.1:0-8623 GCF_056400045.1 Paenibacillus sp. 01L418 | reverse complement strand
ATTTATTTAATGAATAACGATTGCTTAAAAACGGCGGCTGATATGATGGCTGCCGTTTGCTCAACAATTTTATAAGAACTTTAACGTTTTTTAATGGAGGAGTCATGACTAGAACAAATTTTCTAGAGACAAGATTATCGAGCAGATACGGTGAAGTAGGTTTAAAACAAGAGAACAACACAGTGTTTGCTGACTTGGTCATTGATTCAGTGTCCTTATATCAAAGGCTAAAAGAATACGACTTAGTACCAGCTTTTGGCTATGGGAATGCTGACCAACAAAAGCTTATAACTGATTACTATTTATTTAAATATCCCTTTGATTATAGGTATCATAGGTATCCCATAATGATTTGTCCTCAATGTGGTGATTTGGACTGTGGTTATATTTCTGTAGCTATAGATAAAGAAGCAGATATTGTTGAATGGAGTAATTTTTATTTAGAACATAATAATTTATTGCTAAATATCGGGCCTTTCCACTTTGAATGGGATAATTACAAATCCACAATAGAAAAAACTTTTGAGATAGGTCGATTACGCTAACGGTGAAGTCTAGTTAAATGATGTACATTAATGAGCAGGCTCTACGATAGCTTGCTTATTTCATTATTTAGTAATATTAACGGCAGTGCATTCTTTTCTTTTATAAATTCCTCTCTAATAATATCCCCACTTGTTCTGCCATCACTTTCGGCGATTCAGGTATTCCATTCGTAATATACGTTTCCATTATTCCAACGATAGCAGTACCAAAAAATTTAAGAATAATATCTTTATTCAATCCTTTATTTATTCCTTGAGTTATATCTACGTCATTTTCTAATTCTTCAATGAGAAATTCAAGGAGTCGAGTTCGGAATGTTGAGGCACCGCTGCTTGCTAACATGGTCGAAAAGAAAGAAAAATTACGTTCGAAATAGTCGAACATAATCAAATTTGCTGCCACGAAATCTAATTCTGATGATGCCTTGCATATTTTCCTTAGTTCGTTTATATGTTCTTCAATCAGTTTGTMCAGTAGATCAAACTTATCTAAATAATGATGGTATATTGTTCTTCGACCTACATTTGCTTTGTCGGAAATATCTTGAATCGTAATTTCATTAAAGTTTTTTTCAGACATCTTGCCATTGATCCTGATACTACTTTGGGCCCTGCTCAATGGTTTGAACCCGTAACCGATGAGGAATATAACAAGTTAAAATAAGTAGAAAAAACATTCATGAATACCCAAGAAAGCTACTGGTTCTGAGTAAGGCTCTCCATAATGCTCATCAAGAGTAAAAAACACCCTTCGGGGTGTTTTTTGTCATGTCTTTTGAATGACTCTACTAGGAATTTACGCTCATTTTCGCGTTCTAGAATATAGTTTAGAAGGATTTTCCTCCATTGCTGTCGAAATTCGTAGAATAAGTATTTGAAATGGAGGAAAGTTAGCTTTGAGATTAAGAAATCAACTATTGGGTGGAACGATCATTCTTTCATTATTAGCAGGGGGATCCGATTCTGCCTATGCGTCAATTCAGAACTTGTCGGCAGGAAAAAAGCTAAGCCAGGGAGTACAGCAGTACGCACAAACCGTTCAAAAGAAAGAAACAATCGCTAAAATTGTGGATACTACCAATTTGCGCAAAGGACCGGGGCTTGAATATGAGATTGTTGCCAAAGCGAAGGCTGGCACATCTTATCCAATCGTTGGATCGAAAGGGGAATGGTACAAAGTAACTCTTTCCAGCGGTAACACGGCTTATGTTGCAAATTGGGTAGTGGAGACGGTTGAGAGCAGCGGCAGCCAACCTACTTCAAATAATGGACAAAACCAGGAAAATGCCAACAAGCCGAGTGGTGGTCAAGATAAGGAAGCTATAGCAAATATAGTAGATACTACTAATTTGCGCAAAGGTCCTGGTTTAGATTATGAGATTGTTGCCAAGGCGAGAGCTGGAGAAACCTTTCCTGTCGTCGGATTAGACGGAGATTGGTATAAAGTATCGCTGCCTAGTGGAGGAACCGCTTACGTTGCTAATTGGGTTGTGAACACGGGGAGTAACAAACAAAGCGGTAGTAAAGTGTATATCTATCATACGCATAATAGGGAGTCCTGGAGAAATGTATTAGGCAATTCAAAAGGGACCTCCGTCGACGATGCCAAAGTGAACATTACGCTTGTAGGCAAGAAGCTTGCTGAGAGTCTTCAGAAAAAAGGGATATCCTCCATTGTTGAACAGACCGACTTTACTGAAAGACTGAATGAACAGAAATTAAGCTACACAAAAGCCTACGTTGAATCGCGTAAAGCAGTCGACAAGGCGATGAAGGCTAATACTTCACTATCCTATTTCTTCGATATTCACCGTGACGCTGATGTTCCGCGGAGCAAAACAACGGTTGTCATTAATGGTAAAACGTATGCACGCATTATGTTCGTCATTGGTGATGCTAATCCCGCGCATAAGGAAAACAAAAAGTTCGCCGAAGCGTTAAACGCTCTATTGAACAAGAAGTATCCTGGCATATCGAGGGGAGTTCTTATGAAAAGCGCCCACCAGGGGAATGCCGAGTACAACCAGTCCGTCTCTAATGGAAGCCTGCTTCTGGAATTTGGGGGAGTAAACAATACGCTGGAAGAAAATCTTCAAACAGCAGAGGCTTTCGCTGACGTGTTTGCGGAGTATTATAAATCAATTAAATAAAGTAAAAAAAGCAGGGAAAGTTTCCTTGCTTTTTTTGTTCCATGCTCACATTTTGTTGTTTACCTTAATGTTAAGGGTCATATAAAAAATAAAAAAACCGATTTTTACATCGGCCTTGTAGACATTGTTTTTAGACGAAAAATGAATTTGCTGTTCTGTGAATAATGCTTCCATCTGACATGCGAACAGAATCGTCGTTATATCCTGTTATGGTTGATGCTGGGCGAATCTGCATGCCGTTTTGCATAGGTTTGATTATTGCTTTTTGAGCAATCGCAACTTCAAAATCTTTGTTCGTAATTAGTCTTTGACCTTCTTGAAGTGTAATTTTTGCTTGCATGTAAACACGTCCTCTACGGTTCTATTTTTTTGTATTCTAAGGACAAATAATACACTAATAACTTTATACAAAGCAATGGAAGTGAATGCAAATGAGAAAAAATATTTCAGAATATGTTGTAAAATATACAAAACAGTGAATTTTAATCTCAATACGTGATAGTATACCCCAACGAATCCTCAATCATAATTTTGTCAATCTAATTGAACCAATAATTCTTCTACAAATCCCGATGCATGACTTTGGGATCATATGTGAAAAAAGGCAAACCAGATGATCTGGTTTGCCTTTATTGTAAATCAAAATAGCGAAAATTGAATCAATATGCTCGACGAGGTTTCGCCTTAATGGTAGCAGCGCTCTCCTGGCTCTTCAGTTCAGCTAGGAGCTTATCACCTTCAACATCCAGGTTAGGCAGCATGCGATCTAGCCATTTCGGCAGCCACCAAGCTTTGTCGCCGAAGACTGCCATGACAGCTGGGACAAGCGCCATGCGTACGAAGAAGGCGTCAATAAGAATGCCGATTGCGAGTGCAAAACCGATCTGCTTAATCATAATATCATGCGCGAAAATAAAGCCTGCGAACACGGACACCATTATCACGGCAGCGGCTACTACTACACGGCTGGCTTGATTGTAGCCGTGAACGACACTCTCTGTTCCGTGATGACCGTGGACGTAAGACTCGCGCATGGAGCTGACGAGGAACACCTGATAATCCATCGCCAGCCCGTATAGAATGCCGGTAACCATAATTGGCATAAAGCTGAGCAGCGGACCGCCGGTATCAAAGCCGAAGAGGGAGTGCAGCCATCCCCATTGGTATACGGCCGTAGTAATCCCGAATGTGGCGAGCACACTGAGAAGGAAACCAACCGTAGCTTTGAGCGGAACGATGATTGAGCGAAACACGAGCAGCAGAATAATAAGCGATAGGATAACGATAATGCCGACGTAGAGAGGGAACACCTCAGCCAGCTTCGATGACATATCGATGTTAATTGCTGTGAACCCAGTTACGCCAACCGTGACATCATACGTTAGCGCCATGCTGGAATCAGAAGCTCGAATCTCACGAACTAGGTTTTTAGTTTCTGCATCCGTTGGACCTGTTTTGGGGATGAGGCTAATAATCGCCATATCTCCGGTTTTGTTTACGCCCATAGGTGTCACAAGCGAAACATTTTCATGCTTCCCTAGATCTTGAACTAGACCATTCAGCAATTCCGGCGTCACTTTGTCCGATGCGCCTTTTGGCTTTGCTACCAGGAGCAACGGGCCATTGAAGCCTTCGCCAAAACCGTTTGAAATGGCGTCGTAGCTCTGCCTTGATGGTGTATCTAAGTTAGCCGTGGCTCCTGATGGGATGCCCATTTCCATTTTTGCGACTGGTAGTGCTGCTGCGCCAAGAATAACAATAACAGCAACAATAACTAGCCAGCGGCCTTTTGCTATAGCTGTTACCCAGCGGTGTGCGAACCCTTGAGCAGTTTTATTCGATTGGGTGCTGCTCTTCGTACGCGCTTTTGCTGAGCAGATGCGTTCACCCAATAGACCTAGCAGTGCCGGTAGCAGAGTTAAAGCAACCAGAACATTGACGAGGACAGCCAAAGCAGCAACAAGCGCCATGGCAGACAAGAAGCCAATTCCGATGACAAGCATGCCGCACAAAGCAATAATAACGGTTAAGCCAGCGAAAAACACTGCACTTCCGGCTGTGCCGACTGCTCTGCTGGCTGCTTCCCGCGCACTTAATCCCTGATCAAGAATCATGCGGCGTTGACGATTTACGATAAACAACGAGTAATCAATTCCGACGGCAAGCCCAACCATAAGCGCTAGAACAGGAGTGAGATCAGTCATATGGATGAATTTTGAGAAGGCGTATGCTCCTCCTACGCTAATTCCTACTCCCATTAAGGCAGTTAGAAGCGGCAAACCAGCAGCAACAACCGAACCAAGTGTCATGAATAGCACAACGGCAGCTACGGCAATACCGATAGCTTCTGTCGAACCAATGGAAGGTTTAGTTGACAGCGAGTCGCTTGGCAATGCTTGAATACCCGTTTGTTCAACAGACATAGCGGCATCGATGACGGAATCGGGTACCGATTCAGGAAGCGACATTTGCTGAACGGTGAATTGGAATTGGAACAGGGCAACGCTGCCGTCAGAGGCAAGCATTACGCCAGGTACCGGAACACCGTTGACCATTAGAGGGCCGAAGGGAGGCAATTCACCTGTGTTTGCTTGCGCTGTTCCGTCCCCTTGTTGTGGTGCACTCCCTTGAGCGTTTTCTGAAGCTGAAGCGCCGGCTTTAGCAGCCAATTCAGCAGCATTAATAACATATTCAAGGTTATAAACATCATTAACAGCTTTAGTAATGGCGCTCAAACGCTCTGGTGTATCTAGTCGTTCGTCTTTGGGAGCTGTAAATACGATGCTGGCTTGTCCGCCTGAAGCTTCTGGCAGTTCCGCTGACAGCTGATCCAATACCTTCTGCGATTCCGTTCCCTCAATTTTCATATCGGAGGTTACATGGATTCCATTGACCCCGAGTATAGCGAGTACAACTCCGAGAATTGCGATCCAGCTAATAATGAAATACCATGGCTTGGTATAGGCTGACTTACCCAATCTGTACAGAAAAGTTGACATCTGTTAATGATTCTCCTTTGCATGTAGAAATAACGTGAGGTTGTGTACTAAAATCCGTTTCGCAAGTAACCAAACATGGTGTCTAAATATTGATCGAACGTTACGGCCTCTGGGTTCTCGGCGACGGATTGACCTGGTAACAGCACACTCAGGCTGCCATCCAGAATGGGGAGCATGGCTCCATAAACAGCTCCGGCGAGGAGGTGGGTGTACCCATCGGGATATCGTTCATGGGAAAACTCATCTAAAGTTTCCTGAGCCATAATTTGCAAACGGCGCAGTCCGCTTAAGATGTAAGGCTCAAGCGTAGGGTGCTGCCTCGAAAATGATACAAGCTGTCGCAGTTTTCCAATATGTTCTCCTGTCAGATGCAGCTTCATCAACTGGTGAAGAATGTCGAGTGGGGACATGTCCTCGTTTAAGCTTTTGATCCAATTCCCAATTTCGTCGGCGCCTTTAAAGATGAGAGCTGCTGAAGCTATCGCTTCCTCTTTACAGGAGTAGTGGTTGGCAAACGTTCTTCTGGAGTAACCGGCGCGTTGCACGACATCTTCGACGACGAAACCATCCATTCCCCTTTCCAGAGCAAGTGCGAAAGCTGCATCGGCAAGCGCATTTGCGGTTGCTTCTCTTTTGATATCGCGTAGGCTTTGTTTGTTCATCATGTAACGCTTAAGCGTTCACCCCTTTTCAAATAGAATGGAAGCTTTTTCAAAAATATTCCCTACTTATATTATTGCCCAATGGGCAATGATGCACAATGAGCAAGTTGTTACGAATTTGTGGCGTTGAGCTAAACGATTTGAGCGAGAGCTTACAAATAGGAAAGTGCAAAGCATAGTGTGGAATTTAAACAACAAAAATTTATCGTTTTACGATAATTTTATATTGACTTAAACAGGTAATGAAGATATTATTTTTGTAGTTAGCTTTGAGGAGGATTTTTATGAGACAGAAAGAATGATCAGCGTGGTAAAATTGATAATTGTTTTTTCCGATTTTTGTTTTGTTGTTGTGTATTTATTTTTATCCAGAGATGGGCAGATGATTTTTATTGGACTCAGCGAAGTTAAAGGAATTATACAAAACCGCTATTGCGTTTATATGGGTGACTGCGATCCTTTTTTTATAGCATTAGATTTAGTGTGGAAAATATGTTCGGATATTGGCTCCGATCAAGCCTTTACCGCTAAAAATGGGTATTGACTAGGAATCACAATGGCTAATGTTTCAATTTTAAAAAATGGAAAAGCTAAAGCTATAAAATTTTCAACTTTAGAAAAAATATGTGAAATTTTGGAGTGTCAACCTGGAGACATTTTAGAATATATGAATGATATTTAATTTTGTAGGCAAAGGAGAATGTATGTTGATTAACCAATATCGATTAGCTTCTATCCCAATTTTTTTGGGAATCATTTGTCTAGTTATCGGAATGATGGKGAAATCCGAAGTGKCTCCAGATGGTACACTAATAGAACCTTTGTTCTTTTTAATTCCATTTAGTTATCTATTATTTTTAAGTGGAATGATTATATTATTGTTGATGGTTGTCATTTCTATGATCAAAAAAATAAACATAATTTATAGAACAATAAAATAAAAAACAATTTCCTGATCAGAAAAGGAAATTGTTTTTTTATTTAACATGGCGGGAGATCTAGCTCGTAGGACAGTTGTAGAACGTTGACACTGTCGTGAAATGTTATATCCTTTGGTCATGGTGAGGAGAGAAATAAATTGAAATCAATGTTACAGCTACTGCATTTTGGCTACCATCAGGCGATGAGCTGCATATTTCCTGTTGCGATTTTTGGAACATTAGCTCTTTCTAACATCGTAGAAATACCTTTCATTCATCGTTATGATGCCATTCTACTTGTACTGCTTGGCGTGCAATACCTCATGTATCGCAGCGGATTAGAGACACGTGATGAAATCAAAGTAATCTGTATATTTCATATCATTGGTTTACTGCTTGAGATCTATAAGGTATGGATGGGCTCTTGGTCATACCCGGAGTTAGGGTATACAAAGTTGCTAGGTGTTCCGCTCTATAGCGGATTTATGTATGCAAGTGTTGCAAGCTTTATGTGTCAGGTTTGGCGGAGACTACGCATGGACATGACGGGCTGGCCTAGACTTACGTCATCGGCGCTGCTTGGAGGAGCCATCTATTTCAACTTTTTCACACATCATTTTATTCCTGATTTTCGCTGGTGGCTGACGGCGCTTGTATTTATTGTATTTTGGAAAACATGGATCATATTCCGAGTAAGAGCTATAACTTATCGAATGCCGTTAACCGTTTCATTTATTATTGTAGGTTTTTTTATTTGGTTAGCTGAAAATATAGCCACGTTTTTTAATGCTTGGAAATATCCTGATCAGAATCAAACCTGGCAGCTGGTCAGTTTCAGTAAGATTAGCTCATGGTTCCTTCTGGCAATCATTAGTGTCATTATCGTCGCACAGCTGAAACATGTAAAAGCGGAACGGACAAAAAACGATTCATCATTCAGCTAGGATTCATGTTCTTCTGGAAGAGCGCCAATTGCTTGGAGACTGACCATACTTTCGTTTAAACAGTTTAGAGAAATGAAACTCGTCATAAAATTGCAGCTGGGAAGAAATTTCCTTCACTGACAGGCTTGTTGTCTCCAGCGATACTTTGGCCGATTCTAGCTTTAAATTTTGCATATACTCGCTGGGGGATTGGCCTGTTAATGCGCGGAATCGCGAAAAAAAGGACGTTCGCGACAAGCCGCTGCGTTCGATGAGTTCTTCGACCCGAATACCTTTATCCATATTCCGATGGATATAGATTAATATATTGTTGAGTTCTGTTTGGCGCGAGGTCTGCCCTGACTCAAGTTCTCTAGCAAAGAGTACCAATAATTGTTGCAGGAAGATATTCGAAGAATAAGAG
>NZ_JBFTSN010000280.1:0-8631 GCF_056400045.1 Paenibacillus sp. 01L418 | reverse complement strand
TTTTTATTTTTTATTTTATTTTTATGAATGTGTTATTGCGCTGGATTTGGTTTACAAAAGTGACTATTTGAAATGGCCGCTTTAGGAGGGAATTAAATGAACGAAAGAATTAAGATACCACGAATTGTCCATTATTGCTGGTTCGGGCGAGGAGAGAAACCAAAGAAGATTGTAAAGTGCATGAGAAGCTGGCAGAAACATTTAGCTGATTATCAAGTGATGGAATGGAATGAAGACAATTTTGATATTTCTACTAATCGATATGTAAAGGAAGCTTACGAGGCAAAAAAATATGCTTTTGTAAGTGACTATGTTCGCCTGTATGCTCTTCATAAGTACGGCGGCATTTACTTGGATACGGATGTGGAAGTTATAAAACCCTTAAATACTTTTCTGTATCACGAGGCCTTCTCTGGATTCGAAGATGAGAAATTTCTACAATCCGGTACGATGGGTGCTGAGAAAGGACATATTTGGATTCATGAGTTGCTGAAAAATTACGATAGTCGAAGCTTTTTGCTTCCAGATGGTTCGTTAGATTTGACTACCAATACAGCAGTCATTTCTGAAATTTGCAGAAAGCATGATTTGAAGTTAAATGGTGAGTATCAGGTGTTGAGCAACGGCGTTACCTTTTATCCGCGTACATACTTTAGCCCGTATGATTATATTAACGGTGGGAATTACATAACAAATGACAGTCATACCATCCATCACTTTGCACAATCATGGCTTCCTGCTCATGTTCGTATGAGAGGAGAAGTTAAAAGAATTGTGAGCCGATTTGTTGGCCCAAAAATGATTTCAAAAATGAGACAGCTGCTATCATCGCGGTAACGAGTATTTAGAATGAAATACAGGAGTCCATACATATGCCAAAACGATTGTTTGATTTAATTATTTCTTGTCTTTTATTAATTGCTTTATCGCCTATTATTGCTATAACTGCGGTGTTGGTACGATTTAAGCTTGGTTCACCAATTTTATTCAAGCAGCAGCGTCCAGGTCTGCATGGCGTTCCTTTTTTAGTATATAAATTTCGAACAATGACATCGGAGAAAGACAGTTTAGGCCAGCTGTTGCCTGATCATTTAAGGCTGACGGCTTTTGGGGTTTTTATGCGCAAGTTTAGTCTTGACGAGCTTCTGCAGCTTATTAATGTAATCAAAGGAGATTTGAGCTTGATTGGGCCGCGTCCGCTGCTTATGGAGTACTTGCCTCTATATAACGAAAAGCAAGCTAAGCGCCATCTTGTCAGGCCTGGAATTACAGGCTGGGCTCAAATTCATGGTAGAAATGCGGTCTCGTGGGAAGAGAGATTTGAGTATGATGTGTGGTATGTGGAAAACCAAAGTTTAAAATTAGACTTAAAGATACTGCTGCTTACAGTTAAGAAGGTTATTAAATCTGAAGGTGTATCAAATGGTAATTATGTGACCATGCCTGTTTTTCAAGGAACGACAACAAATAGTGAAGGATAAAACCATTTCTCAAGCTTTATACACTCGAGAGGTGGTTTTTTATTTTGAAATACTAAAAAAGGATGTGTGGCAACGTGTCAGCGAATGAATTGAAAAAGATTTATTTATCCCCTCCTCATATGAGTGGTAAGGAGAAAAGTTATATCGACGATGCATTTGAGTCGAATTGGATTGCTCCACTTGGCCCCAATATTGATGCTTTTGAGAAGCAGATAGCAGCTTACGCAGGTACTGCAGACGCGGTAGCAGTGAGTTCAGGCACGGCGGCAATACATCTATCATTACAACTACTTGGAGTAGGTGCAGGAGACTTTGTATTTTGTTCAAGTTTCACGTTTGTCGCAAGTGCTAATCCGATTCGTTATTGCGGAGCTGAGCCCATATTCATTGATTCTGAGCCAGATACTTGGAACATGTCACCAGTAGCGTTGGAATATGCATTTAAAGATGCAAATCGTAAAGGTAAGCTGCCGAAAGCAGTTATTGTTGTTCACTTATACGGTCAAGTATCAAAGATGGATGAGATTATTTCATTATGTGAACAGTATGAAGTTCCTCTAATTGAGGACGCTGCGGAATCGCTAGGCTCCACATATAAAGGCAAGCAAAGCGGCTCCTTTGGAAAGTTTGGCATCTATTCATTTAATGGAAATAAAATTATAACGACATCGGGCGGCGGCATGCTCGTATCAGACGATGTGGAGCTTTTAAAAAAGGCTCGTTTTCTAGCTACGCAAGCAAGGGATACTGCCGCACATTATCAACATAGCAGCATGGGTTTTAACTATCGAATGAGTAATTTATTGGCAGGTGTAGGCAGAGCTCAATTAGAGGTACTGGATGATCGAGTAGCAGCGAGAAGAACGGTATTCGAGAACTATGTGGGTGCATTCTCGGACCGTAGCGGCATCAGCTTTATGCCTGAATTAATGAATACCAAATCCAATCGCTGGCTTACTACTTTAGTACTGGATGAAATGGAGACAAACACGACAATTTCTGAGCTTCTGTATGCACTTACAGCAGCTAATATAGAAGCGCGTCCGCTATGGAAACCTCTGCATTTGCAACCGCTGTTTGAAAACTGCCGATTTTATGCTCACGCAGGCGATGAATCTATTTGTGAACAGTTATTTATGCGTGGTATTTGTTTGCCCTCCGGTTCGAGCATGACACTAATTGATCAAGTAAGAGTAATTGATTGCATGAATGATGTTTTCGATAGAGCGGAGGAAAAGAGCATTCAATCGGCTTAAACAAATAATTAAAGATAACGTTCACCAGTTTCTCTTGATCGAATCGATTTGGCAGGCGTTCCGTATGCGACCTTATAGGAGGGGATATCGGTCAATACGGTCGACCCGGCTCCAATAACGGTATGCTCACCGATCGTAATACTATGCACAATATTTGCACCTAAAGAAATGACGGAGTAATCGCCAATGTTTACATTTCCACCAGTACCTGCTTTAGGGGCTAAGGTCACGCAGTTGCCGAGAGTTGAATCATGGTCTACCGACGATTGAGAATATAATACGCAATGTTCTCCTATTGTTGTATCGCTATTAACAACGCAGCCAGCCATAACGATTGTTCCATCTCCAATCTTAACGCCTCTTGCAATAGAGGCAGCCGGGTGAATAGCTTTAATAAATTTAAATTGAGGATGAATATGTGAGATGTTTTTTGCAATAGTAGAACGCAGCCAACTATCTCCAATAGCAACGAAACCACAGCTTATGATATCAAGGTTTGCTGCTAGCCAGTTTTCATCTCCTAAAACTTCATAACCGTAAACAATTGAACCAACTGGCTTGAATCCATCCAGTAAGCCAACAATTTGATACAGACCTTCTCTCTCAATTGTATCGATTACGGCTTTTGCATGACCGCCAGCACCATACACGATAATATTTTGCACGAGCTTTCAACCTCCCTATTTGTTAAGTCCAAACATTTAACTCTTCCATTCTAGCAGATTAAGTCGTTATTTTCTAAAAGAATAGTGAATGTATGGAATGTTTATTGACAGATATTAGGCTAGGTGATAATCTGTATCTATGTTCGTTTTATAGAACAATATTTAAGTTATTGTTCGTTATTGGCTAATCAGTTAGAAGGAGATATTCATGAATAACAACGTTACTCTCCATAATGAAGAACTGTCTGACGAATTACGATTAATGCTCGCTTTTCTTTCGTCAGACGATGAAGCGGATCAGTCCTTCGATTATCAGGAGCTGCTGCAAAATGCGGATTGGGACCGGTTTATCGAGCTTGTAAGGCATCATCGGGTGTTTCCAACTATCAATCGCAAGCTTCAGCAACTGAAATCAGCAGAAATCCCGGTGTTTGTTACCCAAATGTTTCAGCGTGACTATTATCGGAATACCTTGCAGATGCTTACGCTCAGTGGAGAGATGGAACAACTCGCAAAGGAATTTTCTGAACGTGGCCTACGTTCGCTGTTTTTAAAGGGGCCGGTTATTGCTGCTGATTTATATGGAGACGTATCGCTGCGTACCTCTTGTGACCTCGATCTCCTTATACCCCTCAAAGAACTTGATCAGGCGGAAGCACTTCTGGTGTTCCTTGGGTATGAGAAGGATGAATATATTGTTTCGGTGCTAAATGATTGGAAATGGAGACATCATCATACTACTTTCGTGCATCCCGAAAAAGGTATAAAGGTAGAATTGCACTGGAGATTGAACCCAGCTCCTTCTAAGGAGCCAAGTTTTAATGATCTATGGAGCCGTAAGCGAAAAAGCGCTTTAATTAGCCGTCCGATTTATTATTTAGGAAGAGAAGACCTATTTATGTTTCTTGTTTCTCATGGTGCTCGTCATGGTTGGTCTAGACTTCGCTGGCTGTTGGATATTAAACAGCTAGTTAATCAGAAGCTTGATTGGCCAAAGTTGAACCGGCTGCTTTCCAAGCATAACTATTCCCATATTGGTGGGCAGGCAATATTACTCGCAGCACGTTTATTATCTTCTCCTCTTCGCGATGAAATGAAGCCGCTTCTTGCAGGAAGGAAGGCATATTGGCTCGCGGAGGATGCTATGTTTTATATTAATCGGCTGGTTAATCTACATTCCCCGCCGGTTCCAGAAGAAATTAGAAGCTATCATGAACGATATCTTTTTGCCTTACTGACAATTCCGCAAAAAATACAGTTTATTGCAAGTTTTCTATTTCCTTATCCGGAAGACGTCGAGACGTTACCTCTTCCAAAGAAACTTCATTTCTTGTACTTTCCTCTTCGTCCTTTTTTGTGGATATGGAGGAAAACTAAAAAAAAATCTACAACGTATAAAATGTGATTTTTTAAGTTAGGGGATAACGATGAAAAACGTGCTAATTGCTTCCTATGATATGGAGGTTGGGGGGGTAGAACGAAGCCTTGCCGGTATGCTGGATGAGTTTCAATATGACTATTTTAATGTCGAGTTGATGCTGTATCGGCATAAAGGAGATTTTATGTCGCTTCTAAATGATAGAGCAAATCTTCTTGAAGAGATTCCGCAATATGCTTCTTTCCGAAAAGGTATTGGAAGCCTATTGAAATCGAAACAGCTGCATTTAGGAATTGCTCGCCTCCTATCAAAAATTCATGCGCGCATAATTGGAAGTTTAAAGGGAATACCCGAATCGGGATATATTCAGCAACAGCTAATGTGGAAGTATGCCCTGCCGTTTCTTCCTAAGCTGACACCTGAATATGATATAGCGATTAGCTATTTATGGCCGCACTATTTTGTAGCAGAAAAAGTTAAAGCCAACAGAAAATTTGCATGGATACATACTGATTTTTCTACTGTCCATACCATAAGCAATATGGATTTGAAAATGTGGAATAAATTTGACCACATTATCGCAGTTTCCGATGCGTGCAGAGATTCATTTTTAGAGAAGTACCCTACTTTAAAAAATAAAACGATAGTTATCGAGAATATCATGTCGCCTGAATTCATCAGAAGCATGGCATTAGAGAGACTGCCAAGTAATCCAATGATTTCGGATAAACGATTTAAGCTTCTCACAGTAGGCAGATTGTCTCACGCCAAAGGAATTGATAATGCAGTAAAAGCCTTCAAGCTTCTTACCGACCAAGGATATGATGATATTGTTTGGTATATTGTTGGCTACGGCGGAGATGAAGTGATTATTCAAAACTTGATAGCGGAATATAAACTGGAAGATCGTTTTATTCTGCTAGGTAAGCAAATAAATCCATATCCTTTTATCGAAGCTTGCGACATATATGTTCAGCCTTCCAGATACGAAGGGAAAGCAGTCACAGTTACGGAAGCAAAGATATTGGGAAAACCAATCATCATAACGAATTACGCTACTGCAAACAGCCAAGTAAGCCATGAGGTTGATGGAGTTATTTCCGAATTATCCGTCGATGGGATTGCGAATGGAATACTAAGACTTTATCGAGATCAAGAGCTCAGGGAGCGCTTGTCAAAGAAATGTGCAGAAGTCGACTATGGAAATCGTCATGAGCTTGATAAGCTTTATAGCTTGTTTCAACCGAAAGAGAGGAGTATCGCGAGGTGAGTATAAAGCTAAGTGTGATCATTCCAGTCTATAATGCTGAGCCTTATATTAAACGCTGCATGGAGTCTCTTTTAAACCAGACTATACAAGATTATGAGCTTATTTTTGTAAATGATGGCTCTACGGATAATAGCAAGGAAATCATTGAAGAGTATCAGAAACATAATCGACAGATTATTCTTATTAATCAGGATAATAAGGGTGTCAGCATTGCTAGGAATGAAGGGCTAGCTGCTGCAGTAGGGGAGTATGTTGGTTTTGTTGATGCAGACGATGATGTTGAGCCGGAAATGTATCAGATTCTCTATGCAGCAGCAGTATCAGGGGATTGTGATGTTGTAATTTCAAACTATGAAAGTGAGCTTGATGGTCATTATATTATTACGAGGTATCCTTTCCCTAGTGAAGTTGTCCTAACCGAGGGCGAGATTCAAAAACAAATATTACCCTTCTTCTTGAAGAGTGATCAATTAAATACAGCATGCAACAAAATTTATCGAAAATTTCTCATTCAGGAGCATGAAATTGTTTTCCCTGCCAACGTTGCTCTTGGAGAGGACGGAATGTTTAATATTTTTTTCTTTAGTCATGCAAAGAAACTGAAATATATTGATTACACCGGATACCATTATCGTGAGACAAAAGAGAGTGCAACTAGAAATGTATCCAAAAAGGATTATTTTCAGCGTGCTATTGAGGTATATAAATCTGAGCTTCCTTTATGTTATTCGAATTTAATTAGTGAAGTAAATATTCAACAATTTAAAGCCATTAAACTAATCCATAGCGTATTGGCCTACATACATATTTATCTTGAACCCTCGGCGAATATGCCATTTAAAGACAAGACACATTATGTTAAAAGGATGATATTGCACCATGATGTCAGGGAAGCTTTGCCGATCTACTCCAAAGAAATGAGCGAAGAATTAGGGAAATATCAAAAAGCATTATTGTATCTTATTGATCAAAAGTCATTGCTAGGCATTTATTTGATAACGGCGTACAGCAGATACCGAAATAGAAAAGTAAGGGGGATAACAATATGAAGATAATGATGTTTGCTCATGATGGCAGTCTTAATCGAGGATGTGAAGCTATCGTACGATCTTCAACAGCTATTTTAAAGGAGAGGATAAAGGACGCTAAGGTGTATCTAGCATCTAATAATCCGGAAACCGATCAAATTATAGCCAAGTTGGATGGTATTTATGATGGTTCTAAACTTGAAATAAAAAAATACTCGTATGATTGGTTCCTATCTTCACTAAAGGTAAAACTTTATCAGGATGAATCTTATGCGCTCGGGAAAATCCATAACAATATTATAAAAAATATTGAAAATATGGATGTTTGCATGTCTATAGGTGGAGACAATTATTGCTATGGAGAGCAGCCAGGATGGTATGAAATTGACAGGAGAGTAAAACAACAAGGGAAAAAACTTGTATTGTGGGGATGTTCGATCGGAGAAGAAGATATGTCGGAAAGAAAGCTGGAGGATTTAAAGCTCTTTGATCTAATCTTATCTCGTGAGTCATTGACCTACAATATGCTTATCGGTAAAGGCCTTAAGAACGTAAAGCTTTGTGCAGATCCTGCATTCACTATGGAAAAAGAAGAGTTGGATTTGCCAAAAGGGTGGCAGGAAGGAAACACAGTTGGAATTAATTTTAGTCCGTTGGTATGGAAACGGAATAAACAATCGCAGGCTGCGATCGACGAGCTGATACGGCATATATTGAGTAAAACGGATATGACGATTGCCTTAACTCCGCACGTTATTATAAATGGGAACAATGATTATGAGGTGTTAAAAGGCTATTATGAAACTTACAAGCATACAGGTAGAATTATTCTTTTGCCGGATCATTTAACAGCGATTCAATATAAAGGTTATATCGCTAGAATGAGATTTTTTGTTGGTGCACGTACACATGCTACTATTGCTGCTTACTCCAACTACGTTCCGACGATGGTACTTGGATACAGTGTGAAGTCCAAAGGAATAGCAAGAGATATTTTTGGCGAAGAAAAGCTGGTGCTTGGTATCGAAGAATTATCAAATAGTGTCCTATTAATTGAGAAATTCGATGAAATGGTCCAAGAAGAGGCAGAGCTGATACAGAAGCTCAAGCAGGTAATTCCAAACATTCAGAAAATGTCTTATAAAGCGGTGGATTATTTATGTGGTCTAACATGAGGTGGGTATGAAAAAAAATATATTGTTTGTCATTCCAAGTCTTTCAGCTGGTGGTGCGGAACGAAGCTTAATTAATTTAATTACTCAAATTGACTTCAATCAATATAACGTCGATTTATTTTTGTTTAGTCATAAAGGCATATTTATGGATTTAGTGCCTGAGAATGTTCACATTCTGCCGATGTCTGAAAGTTATTATCGTTTTATTAAGCCTCTTTTCCCTTCGGTATCCCAGTTTTTGGTTAGGAGAAATGCAAAGCTGGCCTATAGTCGATTCATGTTCAGTTACAAAAGTAGGATGTCTAAATGCGTTAGTATTAACGAGCAAGAAGGATGGAAGTATATTGCTCGTTCCATTGATTTAGTAGAGAAGAAATA
>NZ_JBFTSN010000279.1:0-8640 GCF_056400045.1 Paenibacillus sp. 01L418 | reverse complement strand
ACATCCCGCTTATTACGACAGCACCAAGCGTAGTTTACAAAATTACACTGACAAATGGCGAAACGATGGAGATTGATAATCCATCGAACTATCCTGAAGCAGGCAAGCTTGACTTCGTAGAAGAGCCTTTCGTTAAGGCTGCTATCATTGTACCAAATGACTATGTCGGCGCAATTATGGAGCTTTGCCAGAACAAGCGTGGCGAATTCGTGAATATGGAATATTTGGATTTGAATCGTGTAACGCTTACGTATCAATTACCTTTGTCAGAAATTGTGTATGATTTCTTCGATCAGTTGAAATCAAGCACAAAGGGTTATGCATCGTTCGATTACGAGATATCGGGCTACCGCAGATCCAATCTGGTCAAAATGGACATCATGCTTAACAATGAACAGGTTGATGCTTTGTCTGTCATTGTCCACCGCGATCGTGCTTACCAACGCGGCAAGGTTATTTGTGAAAAGCTGAAGGAACTTATTCCGCGTCAAATGTTCGAGGTGCCGATTCAAGCATCTATCGGCAACAAAATCATATCGCGTGAGACAGTAAAAGCAATGCGTAAAAACGTTCTTGCCAAATGCTACGGCGGTGACATTAGCCGGAAGCGGAAGCTGCTTGAGAAGCAGAAGGAAGGCAAGAAGCGGATGAAGCAAGTAGGTAGTGTAGAGGTGCCGCAGGAAGCGTTCATGGCGGTACTCAAAATCGGCGAGGATTAAAACGTACGAGGATGAGGGAGGGCGCAGCTCTCCCTCTTTTCTATTTTAAGTGAACTGTATTTACCGACTTATATTTCAACGCGGGACGTGAGCCTGCCGCTTTAATGCAGTGCCAGCCGTTTACGCTTGAAGGAGAATGTTAACGATGAACATTACGCAATCACCACGCGCTTTATATATACACATCCCTTTTTGCACGAATAAATGTCATTATTGCGATTTCACTTCCTATGTACTAAAGGGACAGCCTGTTGATCAGTATCTCGATGCGCTTGAGCAAGAAATGCAGCGTACAGTTGCTGAATGGCCGCCAGTAGAAATTGATACTGTTTTTGTTGGTGGAGGTACGCCTACCGTACTGACTCCTCCGCAAATGGATAGATTTCTAAAAGCAGTACGCACTTATTTCCCGCTTGCTCCAGATGTGGAGTTTACGATGGAAGCGAATCCAGGCACAACGGACATAGACAAGCTGACAGCTATGAAGGAAGGCGGCGTGAACCGGATCAGCTTCGGGGTTCAATCCTTTGATAATGGATTGCTGGAGCGTATTGGCCGCATTCATAGCGTAGATGATGTATATCGCAGTATCGAGAATGCACGCAAAGTTGGATTTACTAACTTATCAATCGATTTGATGTTTGGCCTGCCAGGTCAAACAGTTGAGCTGTTAAGAGACAGTGTGAACAAAGCGATGGAGCTGGGATTGCCCCATTACTCCATCTACAGTCTAAAAGTAGAAGAAAATACGTTGTTCCATAAGCTCTATGAGCGTAATGAGCTGCCATTGCCCCCAGAGGAAGAAGAGTTTAATATGTTTATTTTGCTAATGGACATGTTGAAAAAAAATGGATACGGCCACTATGAGATTAGCAATTTCGCCGAACCAGGTTATGAGAGCCGCCATAATTCCACTTACTGGCGCAATGAGCCGTATTACGGTCTCGGAGCGGGCGCGCATGGCTATGTCAATCGCATGCGTCATGTCAATTTAAAAGGGATTACACCGTATATCGATGCGGCTTCAAGCAAGCTTCCGCGCCTTGAAACGTTTGAAGTTACTGAAGCTGAAGCGATGGAGGATTTAATGATGGTTGGGCTCAGGCTGCTGAGCGGAGTTCCGGCATCACGCTTCTCGAACCAATTTGAAGGCCAGAAGCTGGAGGACAAGTTCGGTAATGTTATTCATAAATTAATGAAGGATGGCCTGCTGGAAGCTGAGCAAACAGAAGACGATATCATTTATCGATTGACTGACAAAGGTGTGCTTCTCGGGAACGAAGTTTTTGGTGCTTTTATCGGATATAACGGCTAAAATACTCTTGAGAAAAAATTCGTTGTGGTGTATATTTATTCATATTGATTTTGATCTTGCACCGGGTGGAGGCGAATGCACAAATGCAGGCAGTACAGGTCGTATGTCGAAAAGCAACGTCTAATGATATCGAGACATTGTTTGAACTAATTAAAGGTTATGCAGAGCAAGGCATTATGCTGCCTCGCACTCGGGAAGCGCTCGAATATATGATAGATACATTCGTCGTCGCGGAAATTGGGGAAGAAGTTGTTGGCTGCGGTTCACTGCTGCGGCTAGGGAAAGAATTGGTTGAGATTCGCTCGCTTGGCATGTCGGATGGCTACAAGGGCGTAGGGATCGGCAGCAAGCTGGTAGAAGCGTTGATCGAGCAGGCTAGAGAGCAGCAAATTCCGAAGGTGATGGCTTTAACTTATGCCGTGTCCTTTTTTGAGAAAAATGGCTTCAAGGTCGTTGATAAGGAAATTTTCCCGGAAAAGGTTTGGAAGGATTGCATCAACTGTCCAAAGCAGCTTGCTTGCGATGAAATAGCTGTACTGAGAATGTTGAATTAAAGCACATTTTCCGAACGCATCTTCTTTTATTGAAAATAAACCACTCTCCTTTAGCGCTTGCATTAGGACTATTGGGAAAGTGGTTTTTTTGTTTCATTCAACTAATATGTTAGTTTGTCCGAACTCGTTGATAGTAATGCTGCGCGTTTTGGTATATAGTCAAGGTAGATGTTTATTGTCATATAGAGGAGAAATAAAAATGAGCCAAAAAAAAGATCAAATCGTAGCAGTAGAGGATAAGCTAAAGCATGTAACGACAGTGCTTTTGAAGAAATGGGCAGGATTTAGCGGGTTTTATGGTTTTAAAGCAATGGGTTACGATGAACTGTTCGCTTTGCTAAATACAAATGGCTGGAAAGTTATTATAGATGACTCCGTTTCACCTTATCGTATTGTAGAGCTATACCAAGGTGAAAATCGCGTGAGAAGAGAAAAGTTTGCAACAGATGAAGCAGGAAGAGTTCATAAAGTGTAATTGTTTGTAGAATAAGCCGCTGCGCCAACATATATTGCTGGCACAGCGGCTTTTCTTTAAGCCATAGCGGAGTTTCCTTGGGTGATTAAATCGTTTATTAGATGTTTAAATTGAATTAGGCGCATGAAAAATGCCGAACTGACTTGACAATCGACAAGCTGGTTTGGTATTTTTGTAGTAATGATTAGCACTCGATCGGATTGAGTGCTAACGAAGGTACATCGAAATAACGGATTTGACATTTACGTAGGGGGAATTCGAATGCTGACGGAGAGACAACGGATGATTTTACATGCAATTGTGGATGATTATATTCGCTCGGCTGAACCAGTAGGCTCACGCAGTATTTCGAAGCGCGGCGACGTTGGCTTTAGTCCGGCAACCATTCGCAATGAAATGGCGGATTTGGAGGAGCTAGGCTTCTTAGAGCAGCCGCACACGTCAGCAGGGCGTGTTCCATCAACGAAAGGTTACCGTTATTATGTCGACCATTTAATAAAGCTTAGCGAAGTGGATGAGAAAGACATTGGTGTGGTTCGCTCGTTCGTAACGGACAAAATGAATCAAATGGAGCAGGTTATTCAACAAACGGCGATGATTCTCTCCAATTTAACCAATTACACATCTATTTTGCTTGGACCTGAAATGTTCAGCACATCGCTTAAGCATTTTGGCCTTGTGCCGCTTGATCAAACATCAGCAGTTGCTATTATTGTGACGAACACTGGACATGTTGAAAATCGAACGATTTCAATTCCTGACGGCCTGAAAATGGACGATATGGAAAAGGTCGTTAACATTTTAAACACAAGATTGGTTGGCGTTCCGCTGATTCGTCTAAGGTCGAAGCTTTACACTGAAGTTGGGCAAGAGCTTGAAAGGCATGTTGATCATTATGAACAGCTGCTGCAGGTACTGGATCATGCATTGCAGAATGAGGATGAGCACCGAATCTTCTTAGGCGGAACAACCAATATGCTGACACAGCCTGAATTCAAGGATGTAGACAAAGTAAAAACGATTTTGGATTTGCTTGATGAGACACCAGCCATAATGAAAATGTTTTCCGGCCTTCCGTCAGGTATACAAGTACGTATCGGGACAGAAAATGACCATAAGGCAATTAGCGATTGCAGTCTTATCACAGCAACCTATGCCATTGATGGCCAATCGCTGGGAACGATCGGCATTCTAGGACCAACGCGAATGGAATACGGCAAAGTCATTAGCTTATTGGATATTATATCCAAGGATATGGCGGTTCTTCTTGGCCGCTGGTACAAGTAATTAATGATATTTTGCCAAGTTTACTTCGTAAACTTTTTTAGGAGGTGATTGCATGAGTACGAAAGAACAACATAATGAGGCAGCCGAGGCTGTAGAAGAAGTGGTATCTGCTGAGCAATCAGATCAAGCAAGCGAGGATACTGTAAACGAGGTTGTGGAAGAAGATTCGCGTTATGCGGAGCTTGTGAAGCTGGCTGAGGAGAAAGAGCAGCGCTTCTTGCGCGCACAAGCGGATTTCGATAACTTCCGCCGTCGTACAATGAAAGAAAAAGAAGAACTCGGACAGTACGCATCGATGAAGCTGATCGGTCAACTGCTTCCGGTTGTAGATAATTTTGAGCGCGCTGTAGCAGCCGCATCCGTTAACGGTGATTTTGAATCACTTGCGAAGGGTGTAGACATGATTTTCCGTCAGCTCGAGTCAACACTTGAGCAGGAAGGCCTTAAAGCTATGAACGTAGTTGGCGAGCCTTTTAACCCTGAATTCCATCAAGCGATTATGACAGTAGATTCCGATGAGTATGAAGAGGGTATCATTGTTGAGGAAGTTCAGAAGGGCTATATCTTGAAAGACAAGGTATTGCGTCCAGCGATGGTTAAAGTAAGCAGTTAAACGGTAAAACTTTTTCTCGATAAATGAGACAAAGCAAGCTGTTATTAGGATAAAATATAAAAATTGTAGGAGGAACTATAGCTATGAGTAAAGTAATTGGTATTGACCTTGGTACAACAAACTCTTGCGTAGCAGTAATGGAGGGCGGAGAAGCAGTTGTTATTCCTAACCCGGAAGGCAACCGCACAACTCCTTCCGTAGTAGGTTTCAAGAAAGATGGCGAGCGTGTTGTTGGTGAAACAGCAAAACGTCAAGCGATCACAAACCCTGATCGTACAATCAGCTCTATTAAACGCCACATTGGTACGAACCACAAAGAAAAAATTGACGATAAAGATTACACACCACAAGAGATTTCTGCAATCATTTTGCAAAAATTGAAAGCTGATGCTGAAGCTTACTTGGGTCAAACGGTAACGCAAGCCGTTATTACGGTTCCTGCTTATTTCAATGACAGCCAACGTCAAGCGACTAAAGATGCTGGTAAAATTGCTGGTCTTGAAGTTCTTCGTATTGTCAACGAGCCAACAGCTGCAGCACTGGCATACGGCCTTGAGAAAACAGAAGATCAAACGATTCTTGTTTATGACCTTGGCGGCGGTACATTTGACGTTTCCATTCTTGAGCTTGGCGATGGCTTCTTCGAAGTTAAAGCGACAAGCGGCGACAACAAACTAGGCGGAGATGACTTTGACCAAGTTGTCATCGATCACCTTGTTGCTGAATTCAAGAAAGAGCAAGGCATTGATCTTTCCAAAGATAAATCAGCTGTTCAACGTTTGAAAGATGCTGCTGAGAAAGCGAAAAAAGAACTTTCCGGCGTATTGACTTCAGCTATCTCTCTTCCGTTCATTACAATGGTTGACGGCGTTCCTCAGCATTTGGAGCTTAGCCTTACTCGCGCGAAATTTGAAGAGCTTGCAGCTTCCCTTGTAGAGCGTACGCTTGGACCTACTCGTCAAGCGCTTAGCGATGCAGGAATGTCCCCAAGCGATATCGATAAAGTTGTACTCGTGGGCGGATCGACTCGTATTCCAGCGGTACAAGAAGCAGTTAAAAAATTGATCGGCAAAGAACCGCATAAAGGTGTTAACCCAGATGAGGTTGTAGCTCTTGGCGCAGCTGTACAAGCGGGCGTATTGACTGGCGATGTGAAAGACGTTGTATTGCTTGACGTTACTCCATTGTCGCTTGGTATTGAAACAGCTGGCGGCGTGTTCACTAAGATGATCGATCGCAACACTACGATTCCTACAAGCAAATCGCAAGTGTACTCCACATATGCGGACAATCAACCGGGCGTTGAAATTCACGTCTTGCAAGGTGAGCGCTCGATGGCGGCAGGCAACAAAACGCTTGGTCGTTTCACATTGAACGATATTCCTCTTGCACCACGCGGCGTTCCGCAAATCGAAGTTACTTTCGACATCGATGCGAACGGTATCGTAAACGTGTCTGCTCTTGATAAAGGAACAGGCAAGAGCCAAAAAATTACGATTACATCTTCAAGCGGTCTAAGCGATGATGAAATCAACCAAATGATGAAAGATGCTGAGCTTAACGCTGAAGAAGATCGCAAACGTCGTGACCTTGTTGAAGCAAAAAACAGCGCTGACCAATTGGTTTACTCCGTTGACAAAACAATTAAAGATCTTGGCGATAAAGTTGACGCTTCTGAAATCGAAAAAGCTAACGCTGCAAAAGAAAAAGTAGTTGCAGCACTTGCAACAGACGATCTTGAGCAAATCAATGCAGCAGCTGAAGAGCTGACTGAAATCGTTCAACAGCTTTCAGTTAAGCTTTATGAGCAAGCTTCACAAGCAGCTGAAGGTGCTGGCCCAGAAGCTGGCGGCGCTGCAAAAGGCAAAGACAATGTAGTAGACGCTGACTATGAAGTGGTTGACGATAATAAATAAAGTGTAGCGAGCGAGAGGTCAAAGACAGGCGCTACCTGGCTTTGACCTCCTTTCGTGCTTATAGAGGAATCATAGGATATATAGCGGAGGTGAGAACAGGTGGCAAGCAAACGCGATTATTATGAGGTTCTTGGTGTTGGCAAGGATGCTTCAGCAGACGATATTAAAAAATCATACCGTCAGCTAGCACGTCAATATCATCCCGATGTAAATAAAGCTGCAGATGCAGAAACGAAGTTCAAGGAAGTTAAAGAAGCTTACGATGTACTAAGTGACGATGGAAAACGTTCAACGTATGACCGGTTCGGCCATGTTGATCCAAACCAAGGTATGGGCGGCGGAGGCGGCGCTGATTTCGGCGGAGGCTTCGGCGATATTTTCGACATGTTTTTTGGCGGCGGAGGCGGTCGTCGTGATCCGAACGCACCGCAGCGCGGCAATGACCTGCAATATACAATGACAGTTGAGTTTAAGGAAGCGGTATTCGGCAAAGAAACTGAAATTACGATTCCTAGAACAGAAACTTGCGATACCTGTCATGGTGATGGAGCTAAGCCGGGTACGAAGCCGGAGAGCTGTTCGGTTTGTAAGGGCAGCGGACAGCAGGAGGTTGTTCAAAATACGCCATTTGGCCGTATGGTCAACCGTCGTGCTTGTACGAATTGCAGCGGAACAGGCCGCGTAATAAAAGATAAATGTACAACTTGCCATGGCGCGGGTAAAGTGAAGCGTCAACGCAAAATCAACATCCGTATTCCAGCCGGCGTAGATGACGGAGCTCAAATCCGTATGTCTGGCGAGGGTGAGGGCGGTCTTCGCGGCGGTCCTGCGGGCGACTTGTATATTGTTATCCGTGTGAAGCCGCATGAGTTTTTCGAACGTGAAGGCGATGATATTTATTGCGAAGTTCCGCTTACATTCGTGCAAGCAGCTCTTGGCGATGAAATTGAGATTCCTACGTTAACGGAGAAAGTGAAGCTCAAGGTGCCAGCTGGCACACAAACAGGCACTTACTTCAGACTCAAAGGCAAGGGTGTTCCTAAGYTTCGTGGATACGGTCAAGGCGATCAGCATGTGAAGGTTACTATCGTAACACCAACGAGCTTGACGGATGATCAGAAGGACCTGCTTCGTCAGTTTGGCGGGCTAAGCGGCGATTCCGTATCGAATGATCAAGAACATCATGAATCTATATTCGAAAAAATGAAAAAGGCGTTCCGCGGTGAATAACCCGGCACGTCTTTTTTTCTTCCCACGGCTGTATAGAATGGGGTGGATTAACATACTCTATTCGGGTAGGAAAACCATACATCAACACACAACCGGAGGGAACTAATACGATGACAAACAATAACAACAACAATAACAGCTTGGAGAAAACAAACTTTGGCAACCTGCCTGTAGGCGAAAACGAAGATGTGGAATTTTCTGAAGAGCTTGCTGACGAAGCAGATCGCAAAGCTGCTCAGCGTGCAGCTGCAGCTGATGAGCGCAACGAGCAGGCATAATGAGCCATATTGAAATCCAAGCGACCTTCGAGGGTGAGGGTGCTGCTCAGGAGACGATGCGGAAGCTTCAAGCGCTGCGTGCAATTGAAGTGAACGGGTTGCTTGACAGTGGATTGCTGACGGCAACCATAGATGATGAAGTCGCCGAACGCGCGCTTCATCTTATTAAACAAATGGGCGGCAACGCAAATACAATTATTACTTAAACATAAAAAGGGACTGTGGGCTAGTATAGCCTTCAGTCCCTTTTATT
>NZ_JBFTSN010000278.1:0-8656 GCF_056400045.1 Paenibacillus sp. 01L418 | reverse complement strand
CTGTATCCTTCCACCGTCCAATGAATGACTAGTAAAAGTGTGGCGATCCCGCTTGCAACGAATACTGAAATTTTACGCCGTCCTTTTCTTAATAGGACTGTTAATGCAAACAAGCCGATGTTTGACAATAAAAGCAACAGTTCAAACAGCCTCATCTCGATTCTCCTTTTAAAAAACTTCTATTTTTGTTTATTCCAATATAATCCTGCCAAACTGGCCTAAGCTATCGCTTTGCCTTACATCTACCTTACAATTTTGTAAGACGCTTATTTAGCACGTAACCATGAAGTGGTAACCATGGATACCACTTGTGAGACTGATCGTGCAGCTCACTTTTCTTGTCCACCCTGATAAACTGCCCGTTAGCTCAACGAGGCTGCCGATTTATTTCGGCAGCCTCGTCCTGATGATTATTTACCTGTTAGCTTAATGAAGCATCGTCTGCCTAAGACTTTATTTTCTTATGACACCACTGGCGCCTGGCTAGCGTCTTGAGCTTGTTCGCATGCTTTTCAATTTTTTGAATACATTTATGTATTCGATTAACAGGAGGACACAAGTCATGTCACAACTCGGCCAATCGTTTATGAGAGGTACTCTGGTTTTGTCTGTTGCTGCTTTCATCAATCGTATTCTAGGTTTTATCAGCGGCATGTATATAGCTCGCGTACTGGGCGCAGAGGGAATCGGCATCTTGATGATGGCGCATCCGCTTGTTCCGCTCGTCATTACGATTACGGAGCTTGGATTACCGGTGGCAATTTCCAAGTTGGTCGCAGAGGCCCAGGCACGCGGCGAACGGATGAAAGTGAGGCGCATTCTGTATGTCTCGCTCGCAGTTACGGGCGTTTTGAGCGTAGCGCTAACGACCATATCGTTACTTGGATCAGAGTGGATCGCGTCAATTCTGTTAAGCGACCAGCGGGCTTATTACGCCATGCTAGCGATTACACCCATCGCACCGATTATCGCAGTCTCCGCCGTATTAAAGGGGTATTTTCGGGGAATGCAGCAGATGAAGACCATTGCAGCTTCCGATGTGCTGGAGCATACGGTTCAAATCGCTTGTGTGCTAGCGTTGGTACACCTATTGCTGCCTTACGGAATTGCTTACGCAGCTGCTGGTGCAATGGCTGCCTCTGTCGTCAGCGAAGCGATAAGCCTCTTATTTCTGATGACAAGCTATAAGCTATATGGTGAATCGAAGGTATCGGGCGAGACTTGGGCGAGCCATCTGAAGCAAGGAAGAAGCACACTCGCCGAGCTGCTGCAAATCGGACTTCCGACGACTGGTCATGGTATCATTCATTCGTTATACAACGCCTTCCAGCCGCTTCTTATTACAACCAGCCTGGGCCTGTACGGCATCGGCACAGCTTTAGCCACGAAGCAATTCGGTCTGCTGGCCGGCTATGTGTTTCCGCTATTATTCATGCCGAGCTTTATCACGCAATCCTTATCCACCGCTCTTATTCCCGCGATTGGTGAGGCCACGGTGAACAAGAACAGTTTGCTCATACATGAGCGGATGAATCAAGCTATGATATTGGGACTTCTGATCGGTGCGCCAGCAACCGTTATCCTGTACGAATGGGCAACTCCACTAACGACACAAGTCTATAATGCGCCTGAAGCAGGATTACTTCTAAAAATACTTGCGCCTATGTTTTTTCTACATTATTTCGATGCTCCACTTCATGCGATTCTACTTGGCCTCGGTCGCGCGAAAGCAGCTCTATGGAATTACGTAATAGCTACTGTATTTAAGGGTGTCTCGGTCTTCGTGTTAGGCAGTCAATTAGGAATCGTTGGTGTTGCGTTCGGCATCGGTATTGGCATTTTGATACAAACGCTATTGAACTTTTTTTCCATCTCGAGTTCGATCGGATTTTATGGGAGCATTCGTCCTTATATCAAGGTTGGGATCTGCATGATGCTAATGGCAATCTGCGGACACTTGACCTATAACCAGCTAGTCAGCCACGGTATGCCGCAGTTATGGTGCGTAATCATTTCAATCTTCTGTTCCTTGTTTCTTTATTTCGCTGCTCTAGTCGTGACCGGTACGTTGAATTGGAAAAGCACACGTCATAAATTTTCAATTCCATGGTAAGAAAAAGCAGCAGTCATGATTCGATATGTAAAAAGAATAAATAGTATTAGAATGGATGTCTTTATTCCACCCGATTTTTCGAGTTGTCATACCGTTAGACTCCATAAAATAAGTTTTGGACTGAACTTAGAAATTGAAATAGCGACAGCCAAGGACGAGAAAACAAAGAGTCCTAGACTGTCGCTATTTTATTGAACTAACTGTGATGCGGTGAGGGTATGTTCGTCTGATTCCAATTCCCTGCTGCTGCCAATACCATCTTCGAATCAACTTCTAAATTCTGCCGGACCGAGATCCGAATGGCTCGAAGCGTGAATATGATGTTATATGATAGGAATGCCTTCGTGAAATACTAAAAAAGCACTTCTATTTGTTTATAAGCTTTCGAAGGTGATTCCTTTGTTAAAATCTCTTTGTCATCACTATGACCATTATAAATATTCAATATCTTTAACTGATAAATCCAATCTCCTGTATCTTCGTGTACTAATCTACCGTTATAGATAATCCTTCCATATTCACTACTTTGAAGTATAAACGCATTTTCAGATAAGTATTGATATCTTGAATCATAACGAACAGGTTTGCCACAAGAATCAGAATACTTAAAATATACTTGTAGTTTGTCATCCTTGTTTTGTATTTCAGTACTAGCTATCTTCCAATCATTTCGATGTGAGTCAAGATACTCGACTTTATTACTTTCAATTTCAAATCCATTTTCATTTTGAGTAATTAGTATTTCCTGAAAAGGAATCGTAGTGCTTCCAATGTAATTTATCAACATATCTGGAATTGAGAACGACTTGCTAAATCTATTCCTCAAAGTAGAGTGTGGAGCTCCTCTGACCTTTTTATCCCATAATATTGTGATAGATTGAATGATCACACCTATTCGCTCCTTAGTTTAAGTATTACTTTCCTTTCATATAACGTCTCTTGTACAAACTACGCATATTCTCCATACTTAAAGTATTAGTGAAGTAATTAAATTATTCTGTCCGTTAATTAACGGCAGCCCTTTAATTATTGAACTATTGTTCATTGTTAGTTCAATCATATCAACTCTGAGATAAACATTGGTGTAGCTCCATCCTCTGTATTAAAGCCAAATTTATTATAGAAATCCACTGCATGAGGATAAGAAATTAATACTTTTGTTTTACACCCTTTATATCTATCAAGCATTATATTCATCATTTCCTTACCTATACCTATATTCTGATAACTCGGATTAATAAGCATATAATGAAAATATACCGTTAATACACCATCTGACAAAGCATTTATTAAACCGACAAGCTTTCCTTCTTCCCAAGCGGTAACAATTGAATGAGACCCTCCAATTGCTTGTAAAAGCTCGTTTGGATACTTGCCAGACTCCCATTCTACCGAAAGAAATAACTCTTGGAGTGCATCCTTAGTGATATCCTCTTTGCTTGAAGCGTAATAAATACTCACCCCTATACCTTCCTTTCATAAAACTAACTACGCCAGAACATCTGTTTTAAACTCCCATACTTCGATGGTTTTGCCATCCTTACGAAGCCATAAAATGATACCGACAAAGGAATTTCGGATTTATCAAAGTGAATAATCACTTTATTTACCTCAATATACTATTAAAAAGATTTATAGAAAATGGATTAACTGATGTGGAATTTGTATTTATTTACTTTAGAGAATTCACATGAGAATACTTCTTTTATTTAAGCTTACTAATCCTAAGAAGCTTATAGCGTTAATCTGCCCGTTAGTTATCGAGATGTGAAGCTGATTCCGTCCTACTTGTATGCAGGTAAGGTTATCATTTTATTTATTTCATTATTTTAAGAGATACTTATAATATGCTGGGAATTCTCGTATTAAGGAGTAAATATCTCTAAACTCAAAGACTTTGGCATGAGCTGAGTACACTTCTTTAATATCCATTTTTCTAAACGCTAATTTTGTTCTAGATATATGAAAGTATTGAGTAATAACCATCACAGACTCTAAATCTAATTCATCCATTATCTTGCTGGTATTTTGGGCGGTCATATATGAGTTGTACCCATTATTATCCTCTATAATTTTATCTTCCGGYAATCCTTTATCTATTAAGTATGATTTCATAACCTTTGCTTCATCGAAACCTTCCTTACCAATACCGCCACTTACAATAATAAAAGTAAAGTAGCCCCCTTTATAAAGCTCTACGGACTTATCTAATCTTGCTTTTAACCGCTCAGAAGGCTGTCCATTAACTTCTACTTTATTTCCTAATACTACAGCTGCCTCAACTGGTTTCAATTTATCATTCAACCCATCTATTATCACGAAAGTAGTGTGAATGATAAACCAGATGCAAAGACTTGCTACTAATATTCCAAATCGTTTAATGAAAATATATTTCAATCTCTCACCTGCATTCTCTCATATTTCTCCATAATCATACCCTAATTTTATCACACAAGGGTGCATGAAACATTCCACGCAGACGTCCCACCGACTTAAAACTTTATATGTATTATCAAAATTGAAACTAATTGCCCGGCAGTTGAATGCCACGCCAGCTGCTTACATCGCATTGGGCAAATTCATTATCACCTGCAGCAACCACCGTGCCGTCCGATTTAAGACCGAGCGTATGAGCGCAGCCCGCCGCTACCGCCACTATATCGCGCCAGCCACTTACATTGCATTGGCCATGTTCATTCCTACCCAGAGCGACCACCGTGCCGTTAGATTTAAGCCCGATTGTATGATTACTTCCCGCTGCTATCGCCACAATACTGCTCCAGCTGCTTACATTGCATTGGTCATGCTTATTCAAACCCACAGCCATCACCGTTCCGTCAGATTTAAGCCCGACGGTATGAAGGTAACCTGCCGCTGCCGCCACTATGTCGTGCCAGTCGCTTACATTACATTGGCCATACTGATTATTACCCACAATCATCACCGAGCCGTCCGATTTAAGCCCGACGGTATGCCAGTCACCAGCTGATACTCCCACCATATCACTCCAGCCGCTTACATTGCATTGGCCTTCATTATTTCGGCCCACAGCCACCACCGTGCCATCAGATTTAAGCCCCACGCTACGACGCCATCCCGCCGCAACCGCTACAATATCGCTCCAGTCATCTACATTGCATTGGTCATGCTTATTCCAACCCACAGCAACCACCGTGCCATCAGATTTAAGCCCGATTGTATGAGAATTACCCGTGTTCGTCGCCATATGAACATTACCTGCCGCAATCGCCACAATATCGCTCCAGCCGCTCACCTCACATTGGCCATATTTATTATCACCCACTGCCGTCACCGTTCCGTCCGATTTGAGACCAACGGTATGTCGACGACCCGTCGCTATTGTAGCTTTAGGCCATCGTTTCACCTTTAACGCCGCTTCAAATGGTGAAGTGTAATCCATGTTTTTCCTCCTTGAAACAAAACTTATTTTTTGATCAGATCATGCTTCTTGCGAACTGCATAAACACCTAACATTATAAGTATTCCGCACATTCAATAAACGATCCTCCCCGTTAGCACAATCACTTATCTCAGTTTCATAGCTTTAGTGTCTTAGATCTCCACACTCGATACAGTCCGACAACTAGAAAGATAAAAGCAACAACTTCTATGATTCTAGGGATGATATTCAGTATTGTGATCATCTCTCCAAATGTCATTCCAAGCGGTAATGTAGTACGGTTCGCATCATAAGAATTAATGAGTCGACTTATTGTAAAAGGTGCAATAAAATCATAGATCTTCAATATTAAAATAATAAGAAAGAAGTAAAAGCCTGCAATGAAGTTATTTTTCCTGCACTGTATAAGTCCAAAAATTAATAAAAATATGAAGAAAATCGAAAATACAATTGCAAAAATTCCTAATATAACCACCAAATCACCCCTTTTTTTCACAAAATTGATATTCATATCTTACGTTTGCCCCAAGGAATAATTCCACTATCTTTCCCGTTAGAATAATGAAATGAGCAGGCTACCGAAGTACCTGCCCATCACTGTCTATCATTTAACTATAGTTCTCTGTTGCTTCATTAAACGCTCCCGCCGCTTACTTCTTTATGATGGGTATCCATATTTCGCTTTTAAATTGCGGTGATGCTACATCTTTATGCTCATTCCAGAGCATTTCCGGCCCATTGTTTAGCTCATATTCCGCGGATGGAAACCATTCGGAATAAATGCGCCCCCAGATCTCTTGAAGCGTACTTGGAAAAGGGCCGACGGCTGTGAATACAGCCCATGTAGAGGCTTGCACCTCCAACTGGGCGAAGCCATCCCCATCTTTCGTTGTGGCCGCCCCAATGTAATGATCGAGCTCTCCTTTCTCCTCAAACCGCTCTTCACTAAAATTCGTGGAAGCACTGATTAGTCCTGAAGGTTGAACATTCGAATAACTCTTAATCTTATCAATCATTTCTGGAGTGAGTCCTTCAAACATCGATGCAATCTCCGGGTTCACCCCTTGAAATACGATTGGCACTCTTTTTTTGATTCCCACGATGCGAAAAGCCTCTTTGTCTTCAATTCGGTAGTTCATTTCACTTCCTCCTTTGATAGTCAGTTGAAACGTCATCCGAGGGAAGGCTTTGAGGGACTGTCCATGGATTCGGGCTTCCGAGGGATTAATCCCATGCATGCTTTGGAAAGCCCTAGCAAAGGAATCCGGCGAGGTATATCCGTATTTTATCGCAGCATCGATGATCTTGATGTCACTGTGGCTTAGCTCGAGTGCTGCCAAAGTTAGGCGTCTTCGGCGGATGTATTCCGACAGTGTAATGCCTGCAAGGAATGAGAACATTCGTGTAAAATGATATTCTGAACAGCAGGCAATTTTCGCTGCCTCCTGATAGTCCACATGATCAGTAAGATTCTCCTCAATATAGCTTAAAGCTTTGTTCAGTTTCGCCAGCACATCCATCATATCGCCTCCCCTCGTTACTCAAAGCATAGCAGAGAAGGTAATTCCCTTCCCGACATTTACTGCACAATACTGTAGGTTCTTTCTCAGCTCAGTGAACAGAAGACAAGTCTAGTAGGAAGGCCCCGTGCTCCTTTGTTGTCTCGTTGAAATTAGAAGGCAAATCCATAGGATTGACTACATGAAAAACAACCGTAGAGTAACAGAAAAAACAATGAGCAGCTGCTGCGGCAGACTACTCATTGTTTTCACGCTAACGTGTTCCAATAGCTGAATCACTTTTTTTATTTTAAATTAATTAAATCTGAAAGTTAATTGAACTATCGTCCCAAAAATCTCCAGCCATGTGCTAACATCACCTTCGGGATAATGCACTAATCCAAAATCGATAACTCTTTTATAAACCAAGCGTCTGTAGCATTATGCTCTGAACCATCTAATGGTTTTTCAAGTTGTTGGAAACCTAATTTGATGTAGAGGAGATTTGCTGCTTGAAGTTTCTTCAATGTTTCTAAATAACAATGTGTATAGTATTCCTTGGCGAAGTCGAGTGCTACTTTCATAAGATCACTTGACAGACCCATACCCTGAGCTTCCGGTGTAATGTATAGCTTTTGCAACTCACAAATTCCCGGTTTCTGCCCAAAAGGTGCAATCCCCACACCGCCTACCACTTCGTTTTGTTCATTCACTACAACCCAGTACTTTGAATTTGGTTGTTCCTTGTAATATTGTGCCAGATTGCTGAGTTGAGGGTCAAAATATGCTGTTCCAGGAATGTTTAGGTTAAATGATTCCAATGAGCGTCTAATAATTCGCTCTATTGTTTGATTGTCCTTTTCTTCAATTGCACGAATTTGCATTGTTACATTCTCCAGTATCTAAGTAATTTTAATTCTAATATTATTCGCCAAATGATTCAAATTCAAGTATCCGGGCCGTTAGCTCAAGCGATATTCTGAGTATTTTGAAAAAATGTTGAATTTCTCATCACAAATAAGTCAATTAGGAAAAGTAATTTCTAATGTTTTATCATCTTGCTCTTCTCCTTTAAGAATAATTGCAACGACGCCTTCTTTTATCCATGTAAACTCGAAATTTTCGGCCAAAAGTGTCTTGCCATCATTATTAATTCTTTCTTCGATAAAAGTTCGTAGATGTCCAATTTTTCCATAGTAAATTCGTATCGGTGCATTCGAAAAAAAAGCATTCTGTCCTCGGGACTGACCCCCATTTGTGAGACAGGGATCAAAACACCTTCAAGTTTAAACGGCCAGTCGCCTGTAATCAATCGGCGACTGGTTMTTTAGTTTCGTTTGAATACGAATTGCGTTATAGTAAGTGATGTAGTCTCGAACGGTCTGTTCAACGATTGCAGTCGTTGTATGGSTCAACCCTTCGAGGTAGAACGTTTCAGACTTTAGTGTGGAATGAAACGATTCAATGGGGGCATTATCAGCGGGCGTTCCCTTGCGGGACATGCTCATGGTAATGCCTTTTCCTTTTACAGCTTCCTGATACCCATGGGACGTGTAGACGCTGCCCTGATCGCTATGGAGAATCGCACCAGGCACAGCTGGCAATTGATTAAGTGTATCCAGG
>NZ_JBFTSN010000277.1:0-8720 GCF_056400045.1 Paenibacillus sp. 01L418 | reverse complement strand
GTTAGGAAGGAATGTTCCATCGGCATACCCCGTAACAAAACCGAGCTCTGCCGCTTCCCTAATCGCACTCTCAGCCCAATGTCCTTTAATATCTTTCCAATCCACAGTAATAGATTTTCCAGCTACAGTTACCTGCAGCACAGGTTTCAGTTCATTCATCTCCAATTTCGAATTAACAAGCTGCACAGCTTGAAGGCTGACCTCAGCATTCCCCTCAGCAATTCGCTCAAATTTCAGCAATACCAGCTCTTTGTCCCCTGTCTCGCCAGCTGAATTGCCTGTCTTCGTATGGGCAAACCGAATGGTCCCCTTCTTTACGATCGGATCGACAGAAAAACCTGTCAATGCCGTATGTGCTCCAACAAACTTCAATCGAGTGGAATCGTATTTCATCGAAATATCATAGGCAAATACATCGGTTAAGTTTTTTCCTACTACTGATATTTCAGTTTTGGCTTCTTGACTAGTAATCTTTAGTTCAAAAGAAGCAGCTGCCTTATCCGCCATTGCCGAAATGGGCATTAAACTGAACATACTGATTAAAATTGTGAATACTATCACCATTCTCTTTGCATTCGACATATCGCATGAATCCTTTCATCGCAGAGTTTATGAGGCAGGTTAGTGTGCCTGCCTCCTATTCGAAATTCGTATGTCTATTCCAAGCTCCACTCTTCAAGAATCATTTGCGCAATGGAAGCTAATACACGAATGTCGATTACATTTGCGCCGATCACATCTGCTTTCTCAATTTCAGACCAGTTTGGATCTTTGTAGGTGACACCATAGAAATTCGCTATAATCGACAGATCTCGAATTGTAACCTTCGTTTGTCCCTCGATCAGTGTCACAATCTTCGCTTTGAAAACTTGAAGAGCTTTGTTTAGCATCGTTACAGCCTCATCTATTTGCCACTGGCTGCTTCCTGTATTCTTGGCTGTGTTAATGGCTGCCAGCAGCAGCGCTTTTGATCCCGCAGCGTACTTGCCGACCTTTGTGCCTTCGATTGCCCTGTCATGTTTTAATTGTGCTTCTGCAATCAATCGGTTTAACTCCGTCCTGTCACCAGGAGCTGATGGAATCACCGAATCATTAAACACTTTTACTGCTCCATTCAAGCCGTTAAGCGCTATGGTGACTTGCTCCACAGTCGCATTCGGATCATTCTTCACTGCAATCGCACTGTTGATTACTGCTTGCAATGCCGCCTTAGAACCTGTTGGATACTGACCCGGCTGCGTGCCTTCCATTGCGACATCATGTAACGCCTGCGCTTGTTCGATTGCCGTATTCAGCGCTGTTTTGTCAGCGAGGAGCACTTCCATCGAGAGTACAGCTCGCGATACATTCATCATTGTTCCCTTGCCACTATCCGACACTTGGAAATCAGACAGCGATACCGTTGTATTGCCTGCTTGTGCACTCGGTTTCACCTTCCCGTGGAGGCGGAACAGATTGCCACCGTCAATACCTGCTTGCTGCTGGCCTGAGGTGACCATGATGATCCGAATCTGGCCAAGCTCGGGTTTAACCGCCGTTCCAAACACTTCGAAATTCGGCTTCAACGACTGAATGACCGATGGGTCCAGCGAGAGGTAAGTACTTTCCCCAACCGTCTGGAATTCGAATTTCTGCGGGTCATAATGAACAATAACATCAAGAGCCGTGAAGTTTGAGCCTACATTTTCAGCACCGATCGTCCACTCCGTTCCCTGTCCTGCTATGACAGTGTCACTTCCTGACAAAGCAGCCATATCTCGTTCTGCGGAAGCTGCGGTTACCGTAACATTTAGCGCAGCCGTCTTGCTGCCGTCTTCTGTCGTCGCAGTTATGACGCCATTTACTTGATCTGCTCCCTTATTGGTTGCTGTTACAGTTGCTTTCGTTGTATCGCTAGCCTCATCATAATGAACATTCGTGACGATAATATTCTCGTGATTGGACTCAAAGTGCACCAGCTTATTTGCAGCATTTGCCGGAAGCACTGTCGCAGCAATTTCGATGCTTTCTCCATCCTTCATTTCGAGCGAAGTACGATCCAAGCTTATGCCAGTAACGGGCAAGCCAGCTTGATTGTTATATACCTCCAGCTCAGCTAATTGGAGCCTATAGTAAATATCGTCTGATGCCATATCCCCAAGCTTATTGACCGACAGCCTCACATATCTAGCGGTTTGGTTTTCAAACGTATACAGCTGTGGCAGCATCAACGGGTTCGGCTCACCAGTCATTCTCTTTACTTCTAAATAATCTCCGCCATCAGGCTTAACCTGAATAAGGAAATCAATAGGGTAGGAGGCGGTTCGTGAATCCTTTGTACTGGAATCCGTTCTTGGATACAGCACCACACTATTCAGATCTTGATTCGCACCCAGATCAATCTCTACCCAAAGCGGATTGTTTTCTTGCGACTGCGAAGGAGAGCCTGTTGATGAATATTTTCGCGCCAAATTGCCGTTCGTGAGCCCTGCTGCCCCCCACTCTGGCGAAATCTCCAACGTTTCGCGTGCGGTTGCCTTTTTGCCTAACGCCAGATTCGCCCCGGTAACTACGATCAACCGAATAGAGGAGGTAAGCACAACTTCTCCTGATTTTACCGTTGCAGTAATTTCTGCGGAGCCGGGTCCAACTGCAGCTGCGATTCCGTTATCAGCAACCTTGATCACATTAGTGTTGCTGCTCTCATACTTAATCTCAGCATTAGTGAAATCGGCTTCCATTCCATTATCCATACTTCCGCTTAATGTGAGCTGAGTTTGTTCACCATGCTGCAGCTTCGTTGCTTTGCTGCTCAAGTTGATGCTTTCCAGCTTTAAGTTGGAATCAGCCATTGTACTAGCGAACGAGTATGCTCCAGATCCGACCGAATAGACCGCTTTGTCCCCTTCCATTCGCAAAAACTTGACACCAACAGCTTCTTCAGCAAGCTGTCCGCCTTCGCTCACGGATGCTTGATCTACCGCTGGAATGTATACGGTCGCTGTTGTATTAGCTGGAATCGTCACATTCAGCTTGAAGGCTGAGCCTTCCTGCTCCCAGCGGCTCTTGATCAAACCGTAAATAGACTTGTATTCTCCATTCACATGGCTAAACTCTCCACCAGGTGTAGGCTGAATGATAATATGTTTGAATCCAGGCTGCTCTGGATCTGCCTCGATTCCTGCCGCATAGCGGAACATCCATTCTCCAACGGAGCCAAGCGAATAATGGTTAAAAGAGTTCATTCCTGCGTCACCGAATCCATTCTCCTGTGTATAGGAATTCCATCTCTCCCAAATGGTCGTTGCGCCATTTTTGATGCTGTATCCCCATGATGGGTACGTATCGTTCGTCAACAAGCGGTAAGCAACCTCTGTATAGCCCGCTTCTGTTAGTACCGGCAGCAAATAACCTACACCAAGAAACCCGGTCGACAGATGCCAGTTTTTACTTTTAATATTGTTAACTAAATGCTCGGCAGCTTTCTTCTTGATATCTCCATCCAATAAATCCATGTGCAGTGCAAACACATAACCTGCTTGTGTATTGCCTTTGATCTGTCCGTCCAAACCAACAAATGCGGTGTTAAAAGCAGCTTTAATATCTTTAAATAATTGACTATATTTCTCCGCATCGTCTGTTTTCCCAATGATCGCTGCCATCTTGGACAATAAATTCGTGCTGTATGCAAAATAGGCCGTATTCACCACATCCGTTGGTGTAGTTTCATTCACGCTCAACCAGTCTCCGTAACCACCAGCCGGACGAATGAGCTTGTTGCTGTTCGTTTTGAGAAACTCGATCCATTTCACCATCGCATCATAATGCTCTTTGATTACGGAAGTGTCGTTATAAGCTAAGTACAGTGTCCATGGGATAATAACGCCTGCATCTCCCCAGCCGTTGCTTCCATTGCCCATTCCGCTAACATTTGGCGCAACGTCTGGGAATGCTCCATTTGCCCCCTGCGCATCAACAACATCCCGCATATATTTCTCGTAAAACCCAGGAACTTCCATGTTATAGGTAGCAGTGCGAACGAACACCTGAGCATCTCCTGTCCAGCCCATTCGTTCATTACGCTGAGGACAGTCTGTTGGAACGCTTAAAAAATTTCCTCGTTGTCCCCATGTGATGTTGCTATAAAGCTGATTGACCATCGGATTGGAGGTTTCAAATGTCCCGGTCTTCGGTGTATCGGTGTGAACAACAATCCCCGTTATGCTATCTAAAGCAGGTTCACCCGGATAACCAGTCACTTCTACGTAACGGAAACCGTGGAATGTGAAATGCGGTTCATATTGCTCAAGCCCACTTCCTTTTAGGACATATTCATCTGTTTGTTTAGCTGTACGCAAGTTCTCCGTGTAAAGCGTCCCATCATCATTCAGCATCTCGGCAAACCGCAGCTTCACTTTCGTTCCGGCAGTGCCTTCGACTTTTAACCTTGCCCAGCCAACCATGTTCTGTCCCATATCAAAAATATAAGTACCGGCACTAGGTTGCTTCACTGAGTTCGGCTTCAATTCTTCCGTCGCCTTGACGGTAGGGCCTACCTGTGCAACCAGCTTCCCGCGGAAATGGCTGACCTCTTTTACATCGTTCCATGATGAAACGTCATAATTCGAACGGTTCCACTTATCCATTTCTTTGCGCGCGTMATATGTCTCTCCCATTAGAATGTCGGAGTAGCGAACGGGACCCGAAGTCGTTGAATGCCAAGAAGAATCGGTCATTACCGTTTCACTTGTGCCATCCTCATATTCAATTTTTAATTGGAATAAAAACGACAGCTCTGTTCCGTACTGATTTGGACCAACATGTGCCACATTTCCCGCGTACCAACCGTCACCCAGCATTGCCCCAACCGCATTTCCTCCTTCAAGGAGCATGTCGGTTACATCATAGGTCTGATACTGCAAACGCTTATTGTAATCCGTCCATCCCGGATTAAAGAAATCGCTGCCTACCCGTGTCCCATTTAGGCTGAGCTCATAAAGTCCAAGCGCCGTCGAGTAGACAGTCGCTTTGCGTACTGGCTTCGCAATTTCAAAATCTTTCCTCAGCATAGGTGAGCTTCTGCTCTCGACTTTCTGATAAAAGGTGCCGTTCTCTACGAGTAGTTTTCCATCTTCCGTTAATTGTCCCCCTTCAAAGCTTGCTGCTTCCTTATCATCAAAATTTGCTTGAAACAACTCCTTGCCGTGTTCATCCTTAATGACGATATTGTCGAACAAGGCGCGCTCATTCGTCCTTGCGTCTTTATGCTGGCGGAATCCAATAGGACCGAATGATATATTGTCATTTTTCATCGTGTCGATTAACTCATTGTTGATGTAGGTTTTGATTTCTTTGCCGTTCACTTCAATTTTCAGATGATAAGCAACATTCAATTGCTTGTCATTCGGAATGACACGTGAAATATCTACTTCCTTCATAAGCTTCGTACCGCCGACATTCGTGTGTGGCCGAAACTGGGCATACGCTTTTTCTTTTACGTTAAACTGCCAGAAAAAATTATTGGAAGCATTAGGTCCGCCAAACAAAATGGCTGCCCCATCATTTAATATTATAAAATCCAGCTCGATAGAATAGCTTGACGGTACAGTCGCAGGTGTTGAGGCGGCAATCCACTTGGCTTGCCAATCAGCAGGCGCGAGCAATCCCATTTCCCACGAGCCCAGCTCACTCCATGCTGAAGCGTGATCATGGTTATCCCAAACCTTCACTTTCCAGAAATAACGTTTTCCGGATTGTAAAGCTTCTCCTTTGTATTCCACATTGTTGGAATCGCTGGACATGATTTTGCCAGAATCCCAAATGTCTCCTTCATTGCCAGCCAAACGGCTCTCTTCTGAAGCGACAATGATTTGATAGGCAGTTTGCATCTGTGCTCTCTCTGTTGATTCAAGCAACCAGCTGAGTCTCGGCATGGTGTTATCGATTCCGATTGGGTTATGGCTATACTCTGTATGTAAGTCATATGCAGTCATTTGGCCCGTTCCTTCTGCTCCGAATGCGGCTACTGGCTGTAATAAAGCAATTACAAGAACAGTTGCTAAAAATAAACCAAGCAGCTTCTTCCTGAACAAACTATTCATTTGCCAAAACACTCCCTTTTTCATTACATTGGTATCGCTCTCAATTTGGAAGACTAAACATAAATCCATAAAAAAATWGCCGGGAGTACAAGAAAGGATATCCTGCTTGCTGCAGGTCCTTCAACGACTACCCGGCCAATCTTCTCATTCTTCGATTATGTGTAATGATGAAAGGATTGTTTTAATAAACATCCTTCCATTCAGCGATGTTAGAGGAATCGAATTTGAAGGGATCGCCAAGCATAATTTGCGTGCCTTCACCGTCTTTCACGACTTCTTTCTCACCTAGTTTGCCAGCTGTCAGCTTATCCCCAACCGCACCTGTAATCTTGCCGTTCACCAATGCGTCAGCTGCATAACCGGACAAGTACCCAACATCAATCGGATTCCACAAATACATYCACTGACATACGCCGCTCACGATGTATTCCGCCATTTCACTTGGCAGGCCAAGACCGGTCAATTGCACTTTCCCAGTGAGACCCTTATCCGTTAAAACCTTGCCCGCTGCCGCGATTCCTACTGTCGTTGGCGCAATAATACCTTTCAGATCAGGATACGATTTCAAGAGCGCCTCAGTCTCGGACACGCTTTTATCACGCAAATCATCACCATAAGCTACTTTAACGAGCTTGATTTTACTGTATTTCGAATCCTCCAGCTCTTTCTTCATCCATTCGATCCATGTGTTTTGGTTTGTCGCTTGAGAGGTCGCGCTCAGGATCGCAATTTCGCCTTCGCCGCCAATCATTTCCGATACGCCTTGAATTAGTGTGCGGCCGATACGCTCAGGATCTGCTTGATTTACATGAACCATGCGACTGGCTGCGTTAACCGCTGAATCTAAAGAAAGCACTTTAATTCCTTGTTTCATCGCTTTCTTCAGCGCCGGCTGGAGCGCGTCCGGATCATTTGCCGCAATTGCGATCACGTCCACCTTTTGCGAGATAAGCTCTTCAATCATTTGAATTTGCGCTTCTGCTGTCGGCTGATCAGGCGCCTTCAAAATCGCTTCATATCCGAGCTCTTCAACAGCATTTTTGTAGCCTTCCATTTGCTTCTCACCGTATGGATTACCCGTGTTTTTAAAGATAATGGCATATTTCTTCTTTTTCGTGCTGTCCGATGTGTCATTTCCCTTGTTTTTCTCTGTAGCTTCGCTCTTGTTGCCGCCCGTATTTTTGGAGTTATTGACGCTGTTGCCTCCTCCGCATGCGGTTAACATCGAGATCGTAAGCAAAACAGTTAAACAAACGGATAACACCTTGTTTCTTTTCATTGTTTTTCCTCCCTTTTTTTGTCCAATCCTTTATATACAAAACAGCCGATCGACTGTATTGCACCAACTTAAGTTTTCTTCGTACGACTCCGGCCTACTTTAAGCCTCGGAACAGCGACGGCGAATATAAGCAGCAAGCCTATAATAATGAGCAGGATTTGCGCTTGTACGTTAACTAATCCTAAACCATAACGCAGGAAACCTATGAGGAAGACCGCTAGTATGGCTCCTACCATTCTTCCTTTTCCTCCAGCCGTGCTAATGCCGCCGAGAACAACCATGGCAATGACATCGAGTTCATACCCCATCGCAATATTAGGACGCGTGCTTCCCATACGGGAAGTTAGAAACAAAGCAGTCACAGCGGACATCAGTCCTGCAAGCGTAAAGACGATTACTTTTACACGATCGACATTCACACCTGAGAAGCGGGCCGCGTTGATGTTATTCCCCATCGCGTACAATTGTCGGCCGAACACGGTTTTGTGCAGCAGTAAGCTAAACACAATGGCAAATACCGCAAAAACGATCAAGATAAACGGAATCGGTCCCACGTACCCCCAGCCCAAATAGCTAAACCACTCTGGAAAAGATCCTGCTGCTTGATCTTCCAAAATAATGTAGGCGATTCCCCGATAAATGATCATCGTTGCCAAAGTAATGATAACTGCGGACAATTCCTTGTACTTCACAATAAGGATGCCGTTAATCCATCCGCAAATGGTGCCCACTGCCAAACAAATGACCATAGCCAGCACAATAGGGACTCCTTTATTGAATAAGTCCGCCATAATAACAGACGATAATGCTACAATCGATGCGACGGATATATCGATATCCGCGAGGATGATGATGAACACCATAGGGAGCACGATAAATGCTTTATCCAGAAATCCCATCGTTGCATCTCGCAAATTATCGTAATCCCAATAAAACTCAGATAGATTCATATTCATGACGGTTATGGCAAGAAACAATACCACCAACATCCATTCCCACTGAAGGAAAAACCTTTTGAAGGAAAAATCCTGCTTATTCGTAACAATTCTCGGCTCCATAGCGTTAGATTTTCCTCCTCATAAGATTGTTGCGATCAACGCCGCGCTTGACGATTGCATTAATAAGGACCGCGATCAAAATAATTGCGCCTTGAATGCCGTTCTGCCAAAATGGCGATACGTTAATCAAAGGAAGTGCATTATTCAAAATACCTAGTAAAATAGAGCCAAGGATGATGCCCGATATTTTGCCAGAACCGCCTGCAATGCTCACACCGCCTAGTACACACGCAGCAATTACGCTGAGCTCATAACCCGATGCGGTATCACCTTGCGCTGATGCAAATTTGGATACCCATAGCA
>NZ_JBFTSN010000276.1:0-8777 GCF_056400045.1 Paenibacillus sp. 01L418 | reverse complement strand
CTTATAGGCAGGTTACCCACGTGTTACTCACCCGTCCGCCGCTAAGCATCAGAGGTGCAAGCACCTCATCAACTCCGCTCGACTTGCATGTATTAGGCACGCCGCCAGCGTTCGTCCTGAGCCAGGATCAAACTCTCCAAATTGGTGTTTGACTTGCTCATTACTTTTATCGCTATATTTGCTCATCCCGAAGGATTTGCAAGGCAGTTATTACTCGTTGTTCAGTTTTCAAAGAGCAAACTTTTCTATCGTTTGTCTTGCTTGTTTTTCTTGTCGTCCGCGTGTTTCTCTCGGCCGGAATTAGAATATATCATGCCCCCCTCCAATTGGTCAAGCATTTATTTAAAAAAACTTTAAAAAGCATGTTTTCACTCGATTTTCGGTAAAATATAACCAATTACTTTCAAATAAACTTAACAAATTCCAACTTTATAAACACTTCGTAATTATAATAGAATAATAATATGATTATTCAGCCATTTATCCAATTTTAGAGCTAGTTCACAAGAGGGAGCAATAAAAATGACATTATCAGAAATCGAACGTATTCAAGCTCTGCTTCCACAATGGGTTGAATCAAGCCGTGAACAATGCAGCAGCGGCAAAGTTGCCTCCTATATACCCGAGCTGTCGAAATCACCGATTGGGGCATTAGGAATACACCTTATTGATTCAAACGGCCTTTCTATATCTGAAGGCGATACAGATCTCTCTTTTACGATGCAAAGTATTTCAAAAGTATTCACGCTCATTTTAGCGCTAATGGATAACGGAGAAGATGTCGTCTTTGACAAGGTTGGCATGGAGCCTACTGGAGACAACTTTAATTCTATGCTGAAGCTTGAGCTCGTACAGCCGGGCATTCCTTTTAATCCACTAATAAATGCTGGAGCCATTGCGATCTCTTCTTTAATTGCTGGCAAAGATCCTGCTGAAAAATCTGCACGAGTGTTAGACTTCCTTCGCCTTCTTTCTAATAATAGCTCACTTGACTACGATATGGACGTCTATCGTTCTGAAGCGGATACAGCGAACCTTAATCGTTCAATGGCATATTTCCTCAAAGATAACGGTGTTCTGCAAGGATCAGTCGAAGATGTCCTTGAAGTTTATTTCCGGCACTGCTCCATCAGCGTAACCTGTGCAGATTTGGCTCAAATGGCTTTAGTTCTGGCGCATAACGGCAAAAATCCTACAACCGGAGAACAGCTTATTCCTCGCCGCTTCGTTCAAATTGCCAAAACCTTTATGATAACTTGCGGCATGTACAATGCCTCTGGAGAGTTTGCGATTCATGTCGGGTTGCCAGCCAAGAGCGGCGTATCCGGCGGTATTTTAACGCTGGTGCCTGGCCGTTATGGTATCGGATTAGTTGGTCCATCGCTGAACCGAAAAGGAAACAGCATCGCTGGTGTTGCTCTTCTTGAGTCGTTATCGAGAGAGTTTGAATGGAGCTTGTTCTAATATACTGCCTTACTTGAAAACAAAAAGGATGACCGCTTGCGATAAACTCGCTGGGTCATCCTTTTTATACTGTTTGTATTACGACTGTGGATCAATTAGCTTCACATTTTTGTTCAATATGAAAAACTGCTCTGCCTTCTCACGGTGATCTTCCGTTATTTGGCCACTAAGAGACCTGTAAGCGATGAATACAGCTGTTGCATCATCAACAAAACCTGCTACAGGTATAAAATCCGGAATAAGATCAAGCGGCAAAATCCAATAAGCTAAAGCTCCAATAGCTGTGACCTTAGCAGATAGCGGCGTCTTGGGATCAGCCGAGCAATAATAAAGCGTGACTACTTCTTTAGCGAACGGCACCTTAGCTGCATGACGCTTCACTTTTGCCCAGAACCCTTCCTCTACATACTTCGTTTGCTTCTCATGGTCACCTAATTTGCTAATGTACTTTTCTATATCAACTTCCTCAGGCGGATTGATTTGTTTATGATCCAAGGTCCTTTGAAGCCCTTCTTCTGCATCTTTAAGATCAGCATCATCAATCAGTATCGTACCGCAAGAGGAGCATTCCACAACCATTTGCCTGTTCGCGTCGACATCATTTTGGTTTCCACATTTGGGGCACAGGGTAATAGTCATACATCCCACCTCCTTGATATAACTAATAATACTCTCCATCCCCTAAAATAGTTGCAATAAGGTTTGCGTATATCAGTAATAGTGTGCCATGCAGACGTTTAATCTGATTCACTCAGCATGCCATTATTAAGCTGCCCATTAACGAGCGAGCTGTAAAAGCCTTTTTGCATAAGGAGCTGTGAATGAGATCCTTTCTCCAAAATGGCACCGTCACGCAGCACTACAATCTGATCCGCTTGTTGAATGGTGTTCAGACGATGGGCTATGACAAAGCTCGTTCTCCCTTTCATAAGCCGTTGCAGCGCTTCCTGGATTTTTATTTCGGTCACCGTATCGATACTGCTTGTCGCTTCATCTAATACAAGGATTGAAGGATCTGCTAGAATCGCTCTGGCAATGGCAAGCAGCTGCTTCTGTCCTTGGCTAATTCCGCTGCCGTCTGATTTAAGTACGGTCCCATAGCCGTCCTTCAGACGAGAAATAAAGGAATGTGCGTTTGCGAGTTTTGCAGCCTGTTGGACTTCTAAATCCGTTGCATCCAGCTTGCCGTAACGGATATTTTCATAGATGGTCCCCTCGAACAGAAATGGGTCCTGCAGTACAAACGCCATATGCGAGCGCAAATTTTCACGTTTGAGCGTACGTGTATCGTGCCCATCAATCAAGATGCTACCCGAGCTCGGATCATAGAATCGGCACAAAAGCTGGATGAGTGTTGTTTTACCCGCTCCGGTTGGACCTACTAGAGCGATCGTCTCTCCTGGCGTAGCTTCAAAGCTTACCTCGCTTATCGTAGCTATCCTTCCTTCATAAGCAAATGTTACTTTATCAAAAACGACTTTTCCGCTTACTTCTGCAAGTTCGCGAGCTGCTCCCTCATCTTTTCGTTCCTCATCTTCGCTTAGCACATCAAATACACGTTCAGCACCAGCGACAGCAGATAATAGCGTATTCCACTGGTTAGCAAGGTCATTAAGCGGTCTTGTGAACTGCCTGGAATATTCCACAAATATAATAATTGTACCGACTGTTATTTGATCATTTAAAACAAATATCGCACCTATTCCTGCAATGATCGTGAAGCTTAAGTTGTTTAACGCGTTCATCAGCTTCGGAATGAAACCAGAAATCGTCTGCGCCCAGAAGCCAGAAACTCGAATACGCTCGTTGCGCTCCTTGAAGGCGGAGATGACTGTTTTTTCCTGAGAAAAGGCCTTCACTATGCGTTGTCCCGACAATGTTTCTTCTATATAACCATTTAAGTCGCCAAGATTGCGCTGCTGAGCTTTGAACAGTCGGCCGGTTTGTTTTGTGATCCATTTCATCCCCAGTACCATAAGCGGCACAACGAGGAAGGTTAATAGAGTCAAAAGCGGACTAAGGGACAACATAACACTTACGGTTCCAACAAGAAGAAGGATACTTGAAAACACTTGAATCACAGAGCTATTTAAAGATGAGCTTACGTTTTCTATGTCATTCGTAACGCGGCTCATTAGTTCTCCATGCTGACGCTTGCTGAAAAAAGGGATCGGCAGCCTGTGCAAATGATCAAACAATTCGACCCGCATGCGATAGACCGTTTTTTGCGAAATGGTTATCATCCAAATACTTTGGAGCCACATCGTGATCGAGTGCAGCGCATAAACGAGAGCCATCAATAGTAGAAAAACAATAATTCCGCTATCTCTATTCATCAAAAAGCGATCGATTGCGGTACCTGCCATATAGGGTCCCAGCAATGAGAACGCAGAGCTTAATATAACCATTACGATGACAGCTGCAAGTCTGCCCTTATAGACGATCAGGTAACTCCACATTTGCTTCAGCGTTTGGCTCATATTTTGCGCGCGTGGTTTACGTTTACCTTTGTCTGCTGCAGTGGATTCGACCGCTTCCCCAGATCTTTGGTACTGAAAAGGCTCCTTTAATTGTCTAAGCACGGGACACACCTTCCTTCCCGAACTGTGACTCGTATATTTTCTGATACAAACTGGATTCACGGATCAACTGCTCATGCTTGCCTTGTGCCAGCAATTGGCCTTCATCAAGTAGAAGAATTGAATCCGCAGCTACGGTTGAGCTTATTTTTTGCGTGATAAGGAATGTCGTGCAGCTCATATTTTTAAGTGCTTGCAGAAGAGCAGCCTCGGTTTGTACATCGAGTGCGCTTGTGCTGTCATCAAGCAGCAGCACAACTGGCTTTCTAACTAATGCCCTCGCAATCGTTAGACGCTGCTTCTGTCCACCTGAGAGATTTACTCCTTTTTGCCCCACTATCGTATCGTATTGTTCCGGCAGCTTCATAATCGTGTCATGGATTTGAGCTAGTTTGGCAGCCTCTATAATTTCTTCGATGCTGGCATTCTCCTTGCCCCAGCGAATATTATCCGCCACCGTGCCTGTAAACAGCATGATTTCTTGCGGAACATACCCAATTTGCTTGCGAAGCTGCTCAAGCTTCATTAAGCGATTGTCTTTGCCATCCACGCGAATCACGCCCGTCTGCACATCGTAAAGTCTAGGAATCAGTTGAATGAGCGATGTTTTGCCAGAACCGGTCGCACCCATAATGGCAATTGTCTCACCCGGTAATACCGAGAAGGATATATCTCGCAATACATGCAGATCAGAATCCGGATATTCAAAAGATACGTTCTCGAAGGAAACGTATCCCTCACGAAGCTTTACCGCTTCATCGCTGTCAACTGTATCTGTTAAGTCGATATCCGTTAGCACAACCTCTTCAATTCTTTGAGCTGATGCGCGCGCTCTCGAGAAGTTGACCACGATCATGGACATGATGGATAAAGCACCAATCGTCCTCATCGCATAGTTCAAAATGGCAACCACCTCACCAACGGTTGCTCCATTCCGATCGAGCTCGATTCTGCCAAACCACAACACGGCTATAACAATCGCATTCATAAATAACAGCACGATTGGCATCGTAACTTCCGTTAAACGAAGAGCGGATACGGTACGATCCATCAGCTGCTCGCTGGAAAATGCAAAACGCTTCGATTCATGCTTCATCCGAACGAATACACGCACGATTCTCATGCCGATTAAATTTTGCTGCATCACGCTATTCACTTGATCCAGCTGCTTCTGAACAGAACGAAAAAGCTTTTCTCCCTTTTTAAGCACCCAAAGCAGAAAAACACCAAGAAACGGAATGACCGCAGCAAGCCATATGGCCAGCTTAGGCTGAACGATAAAGGCCATTATGATACTTCCGATTACGAGCAATGGGGCGCGAAGCATAATACGCAGTCCCATGAACACTGTATTTTGCAGCTGTGAAACGTCATTCGTTAATCTAGTAATAAGCGATGATTCCGGAAAACGATTAAAATTGGCAAATGAGAACGATTGCACTTTTTCATAAAGCCGCTCTCTTAAATCAAATCCGAAGCTCTGACTTACGTGTGAAGCATAAAAAGAACTAAGTATTCCTACAATAAAAGCGATAACAGAGCAACCAATTAGAAAGCCGCCCCATTGCAGCACAACCGATAAATTATTTTTATCAATACCATCATCAATGATTTTTGAAATAATATACGGTTGAAGCAGCTCCACTACGAGCTCCACCAGCATAAGCAGCAGAGCAACGTAAGCAGCAAAACGATATTTTTTGAGAAAATTGAACATAGTCAGCATCTTTGTTCCTCCGAGTAATAATGGCTTAGATTAGCTATCCTACTCATTATATCTTTTTGAACAGAAAATGGTATGCACGATTATAAACTCGGGGCTATCTGAGGGAGGGGGTGCGCCTGCTTAAGGCAGTCAAGCTGCCTTAAACACTGCGCGCATCTTCATAGAACACTCGAAACATAATATCGTGATTATAGTTGCCAAAACCCTTGCCATATAAGGTTAACCCGCCTACGTTAACGGCATCTTCCTTCACGCCAATGCGGAATGTCCAGAAATTTCGCTCCAACCCAATTTCACCGATACTAGTTGATGACATATGCTGTCCATCAATTAGCGTCCCATCCTCTTGAATGCGTATCACCTTGAGCAGTCCGTATTGATTGACCCGATCTCCCCACCAAGCCGGTGAGAAACGTCCTCTTACATCTCCATAATCACCAGGGCTCGTCCACATGCCGATATCCATTCCATTAAGGAAGAAATTAATGTCAGATGGCCAGTTATCGTTTACGCCTGGCGCTTCTGAGCCAAGCTCCAGTGTAATTTCAAGTGCTACAGGCCGTTGTCCCGCTAGCAAATAATTCGGCACCTTGTATTCTACATAACCTTTGCCAAACCAAAGAATGCCTGCATTCATTCGCTCCGGCTCCAAGAAGAAACGCGGATCGTCAAATTGCCCAATCAGCTTCTCCGTTGTAGCAATGCCGCAAGTCGGAAACACTTCAAATTCTGTAAAATGCCCAACTGGCACGCTAACATCATGCACCTTCTTCACATCCAGCGCCTTAGAAGGCAGTTCAATCGTAATGCTACGTTCAGCAAGCGAGCAAATTTTATGTGTGCCGCCATGTTTACGAACCATCTTCGTTTCTACAATGCCAGCCTTCTCCAGCTTTCGAATATGCATCGTTACAATCGCGCTGCTTAGACCAATAGCTTCAGCAAGCTCCTTTACGTTCATCATATTTGTTGCAAGCAAATTAATAATGGAGAGCCTGACAGGACTAGCCAATGCCTCATATAAGGGCAGCCAAGCTTCATCCGTATTCGCATTTATCATCACGATCTCCTCCTCTCTCTATACTATAATAATAGAAGGGCATCCCAAAAGCCGCAATCGCAGCTTCCGGATCCCCTTGTTGATTCCATTATAGTTTAATACGAATAACGTTCCATGATGCTTTGCTAAGCGTCGCGGCAATTTTCCCGCCGTCTGCAAGCGCAGCATTACCTGCTGTGTGCGGTGTTACGCGATTTGGCGCGTCTGCCGTGTTCGTCATTTTCAAATCATCAGATTCAAGCACGATATGTTCAATTAGTTGGAAAGCACCGAAGCTGCGCAAATCGATTTCGAATGGAAGCGACTCTTCCGTGTTGCGGTTAACCGCAAAAATCGTTACTTCCTCTTTCTCTTCATTATGAACGGCTACCGTTTCCAAGTATGGCACGTCTGTAAAATCCTTTGTATCATGCTTCGGCGATTTCACTAGCGGTACCAGCACTGTGCCACGACCGAAAATGCTTGCGTGCATGTATGGATAATAAATCGTTTGCTTCCATGCAGGTCCGCCATTTTGCGTCATGATTGGTGCGATCACGTTAACCAGCTGTGCGATACAAGCCATCTTTACACGATCTGCACGTTTAAGCATACTGATCAGCATGCAGCCAACAACAAGTGCATCTTCATGATTATACACGTCCTCAAGCTGTGGCGGAGCAATTTGCCAAGGATCAAGCTTACGGTCTTGTGCATTTGAATGATACCACACATTCCACTCGTCAAAGGAAAGGTTGATTTGCTTCTTTCCACGTTTTTTTGCTTGCACATAATCACAGGTTGAAATGACTGTATTAATGTAGGAATCCATGCTCATAGACTGTGCTAGGAAGTTTTTCGTGTCGTTATGAGGGTTCCCATAATATTGATGAATCGACACATAATCAATCGTATCATAAGCAAGATCAAGTACGGTAGCTTCCCATTCAGGGAACGTCGGCATTCCGATGTGCGAGCTTCCACATGCAACTAGCTCAATGGTCGGATCAACCCATCGCATCGCTTTTCCTGCTTCGTTAGCAAGGCGACCATATTCTACAGAAGTTTTGTGTCCGATTTGCCAAGGTCCATCCATTTCATTGCCGAGACACCATGTCTTTACATTATGGGGATCTTTATAACCATGCTGGATGCGAAGATCGCTCCAATATGATCCTGACTTATGATTGGAGTATTCAATCAAGTTGCGTGCATCATCAATGCCGCGAGTACCAAGATTGACGGCCATCATAGCGTCTGTATTCACCTTTTTGCACCAGTCCATAAATTCATTAAAGCCGATCCAAGTGGGCTCAACCGTTCGCCATGCAAGCTCAAGCCTCTTCGGACGCTGATCTACCGGACCAACACCATCCTCCCAGTTGTAACCGGATACAAAATTACCGCCAGGATAACGGACGATAGGCACATCAAGTCCCTTTACTAGCTCAAGAACATCGGAGCGAAAACCCTGCTCATCTGCTTGCGGATGATCCGCCTCATAAATGCCGCCATAAACCGCACGCCCAAGATGTTCTATGAATGATCCATATATACGTTTATCCACTTCCCCAACTTGAAAATCCTTATCCACTATCATTGTCGCTTTGTTTGTCATAATCATCCACCTCAATTAAATTAATAATTTCATTAATTAGTTAGTTAAGAGTTAATAGTGATTTATACTACTTATTTAACTACACGTTCGTAATTAATTCAAGTATTAATTTTATATATAATGAATTTATATTTATATTAATTCATAGGAATAGAGGACCAATTCTTTATTCGATACAAGGTAAAGGTTTACGAAGTCATAAATTTATAGTTCAATTTGCCTAGTTATTATCAATTGTTTCTTGAGTTAGTCCTCTTTTTAGACTACTATGGGACTATAAGGTAATTCCTTTGTTTCAACACTACGGCAGGAGTTGAGAGCATGAGCAGTACTATACGCTCACTAGAAGAT
>NZ_JBFTSN010000275.1:0-8801 GCF_056400045.1 Paenibacillus sp. 01L418 | reverse complement strand
TGTTTCAAGCTGATGAGCAGTCTGTGGACAAGCTATTGTCATCTTTAAATATTCCAGTGTTAGCTGAGGTGCTCAGCCATGAGGATTAATGCAATCACAATAGAAGCATTCCGCGGGTTTAATGAGAAGCGAAGATTTGAATTTCCCAATACAAGCATTGTCATTTTACATGGCCCAAATGGTTACGGAAAAACCTCTTTTTTTGACGCGATCGAATGGGGATTAACCGGTAGCATTTATCGTTATGAGCAAGACCCCGAACGAAAATTATATCGATACATTGGGAATCATTTTGCCGGGGATAGTGCTCCAAAAGTAATCATTGAGCTAGGAAATTCAGACATGCAAATTACAGTAATACGTACGGGGATCGCCAATACGAATGTAAGGACAGATAGCGGAGCCCATTTGCTTGAAGTTGAGATTAATGGTGAGAAGGTACCTGCCAAGGAGRCAGAAGCCGTTTTAAAAGAGAAGCTCGTCCACGCGGAATGGCTCGATAAAGTAGATTTAAACAAAAGCTTGTTTCTTACTCATCTTCTATGTCAAGAACGGATGAATGGCATCCTAAGAGGCATGAAGGAGAAGGATCGCTACAATTCGGTTTCCCGAATTTTCGGCACAGAGCAATTTTCGAGCTATGGAGAACTCGTGCATAAAGCACGGGTGGAGCTGGAAGAAAGAAGACTAGCATTTAGCCAAAAGCGTGGGCAGCTGATTGCGGAGGAAGAAACGCTGGAGCACCGTATTCAAGGCATTAAGCTAGAAATCTCAGAATTCTCGCCTGCATCACGAAATAATCAATGGTCAACAGCACTTCATAACTATGAAGCTGTCTTCCAAAAAGCAGCGGTTTCAGAAGATGAAGATCAGGTTATTTCATTGATCAAAGAAGCCGAGGAGCAAATTGAAGCTCTAGTTCAGGAAAGAAATCTTTTGGAAAATGATACAATCAGACGGCTCGATCTAGCAAAAGATGCTATGACCTCATTACAGGAAAAGCTTCCGCTTCTGATGCAATGGGAACGAGAAAATCATCTTACTCAAACGCTAGATGAACACTTAAATACAATTCAAAAATTGCTAAGGCTCAATGAAGAAGCAGATAGTTTTTTGCAAAACGAACTGATCAAGCTCCAAAACGAACAGCTGAATGAGGATTTACAGCAGCAAACAACGGCAATTCAGCATAGAGCCGATCACTTATTAGAAGCGTTAAATGAAGTGAAAAAATTATGGCTTCAGGCAAACAACCGTAAAAAATTTGATGGGATGAGCGGTAACTTTGCCATAGCATATCCACTCTTAGAGGAGACTCCTCGACTCGCACTCTATCATTCATTACGAGAGTTAGAGCTGCGGTTTCGTGAACAAACAGATTTGGAAAACGCTTTTTTGGAGGCTGATGGTTTACACAAGCAGCAGTTGGAATTTGTACAGCAGCTTGTGCTTCATGAAAAGAAACATAAAGCTTTTCTAAAGCATGTTCTACAGGTTGCTATTGAACAACCAGAGCTAGATTGCTGCCCTGCCTGTGGAATAGAAGATGTTGATTCATTCCGCCTGCAAAACTACGTCAGCGCACAGATGGATGCCATTCATCCTGATCTAGCTCGTGCAGAAAAGAAGAGCCTCGAGCTTGAATTACAACGACAAATCTATAATGACCAGCTGTTTGAAGCAAAAGCGAATGTTAAAGAAAGTCTAACCATACTTCAAGCCACCATGCAGGAATGGAGTGATCAGCATACTCAATTGCTCGATCAAGTGGCAGATTTACAAGCAAAGCACTACGATTTGCACAAAAAAATGCAGTTAATGGACAAGAGCTACAATGATTTCAAAGCATTGGCTGATGAGTTGGATATCCCTATTCATACGCCAGCTCTGAAAGAGCAGTTACTGACTAAGCTGGATGAAGGTAATAAACAAGTAGATCATTTACGCAAGCAGCTTATTACGATTGCTACATCGTTCTCATCCCTGCCAAGGGAGAGCAAAGAGAGAGAACTTAAGCATCTACAAGATGATGTCGTTGTTTGGCTAGGTAAGCTAACGGCAGAAGGAATTATTGGTGCCAGTGCTCAAACAACGGATTGGAGCGCAGTTGCAGATCAGTTAGACGCAAAGGCTAGTTTGATTGAAGAGTCATTGCTCGAAAATACTCGTAAGCACGGAGCAGCAACACAATTATTAGATGCTTTCCGAGCAAACGCAGATCTCGCACTGCTCGAACAATTACAGCAACAAAAAACTGCCAAGCATAAGGTCATAGAACGAGTGGAAGAAGGTCTTCGAACCATCGAAGACATGGTTGCCGCTCTAAAGGATGCCGAGCAGGCCGTGCCAGATGCCATTCGCGGCTTGAATGAACGAGTCATGGATCAAATGTTCGATACTATGCGTTCCATCTTTGTCAGAATCAACTCTCATCCCGTATTTACCGAGATCGATTATGATACGGGGAAAAAATTCAACAGCAATCGCTTATTTCTCAAAGTGATGACGAGAGAAGATGCGGCCCTTGGCCACCAAGAAGCAAATCCCTCGTACATATTTAGCGCAGCCCAGGTGAATGCCACTGCGATTTCATTCTTTTTGGCCATGGCGCTTACGCAATCTTGGTCCCCACTGTCCTTTGTCGCAATGGATGACCCTGTACAGAGCATGGATGACTTGAATGTAGCTGCATTAATTGATCTTATACGTAATTTAGCTGATTCCAAATTGCAAAATCATAAACAATTTATTATCTCAACACATGATTCGACGTTCTATCAGGTTATGAGAAAGAAGTTCAGAATGCTGAATGTAGGCATTATTGAATATGATTCCTATTCAGAAGCAGGCCCTACATTTGAGCAGCGTGTAGTAGAAGCTACGGATAAGAAGCCGATTGCCATATTTTCGAAAGCAGACTCATAAAAACTCAACCATAAAAAGTCGATTTCCTGTACGATTGAGGAATCGACTTTTTTATTATAAATGGCCTAAAAATATAATTAATCTAAACCTGAGAATAAAAATTTTCAACTTCGTTGTATATAGTGTAAAAGCTTTTACAAAAAAATAAGGAGAATCGCTAATGAAGTCTAATGATAAAAATTTCATCCAACGATTAAAGCGCCAGAAAGAAGATGCTTTAGAATATATCGTTGATACCTATTTGCCCTTAATAAAAGGGGTAACTTATAAAGTGCTGTCCCCGCTTGAGAACGAGGGAGTTATTGAAGAATGTATGAACGATATTTTGTTATCCATATGGAACAATTCGAATAAATTTCATGGCGATTCGACTGATTTCAGGAAATGGATTTGTGCTATAGCCAAGTTTAAGTCTATTGATTATTACAGAAAAAATAGTAAAAGAGTAGAATTCACCACTAATGAAATGGAATTGAGCTCCGAAAAATCGGCAGAAGAAGAGTTGATTATACTGGAGGATAAAACGGAATTAATTCAATTAATCCATTTATTAGAGCCTGTGGATCGGGATATTTTTATAATGAAATTTTTTCTTGGATTAAAAACAGAGGATATTTCAGCGAAACTCGATTTAACGAAAGCGTCTATCGATAATCGAATTTATAGAGGGAAAAAGACACTTTACACCAAAGCGATGCAGCTGAATTGGAAAGGTAGTGTATGATGAAGGATATTTATGAATTATTAAACGATATAGATCTAGACGACAAGCAGTTTGTGGAAATGGAAGTAACTGAATTTGAAAAGACCAAGGTAAAGATTGCATTAAAGCAATCATTAGCTCAAAATAAAAAAACACATCGTTGGAGAAAGAATGCTGCTGCTGCAGTCATACTAATCGGTTTAACGGCTGCTACCTTTGGCATTACGTTCCCTGCTTATGCTAGCGAAATCCCTGTTTTAAGAAACATTTTCATGTTATTGGATACCGGAAGGATCGGATTTTATGATGACTATAAGAAGTATTCCAGCGAAATTAACATGTCAAAGGAGAGCAAAGGCATAAAATTGACGATTGAAGATGCGATTTTTGATGGGAAATCGGTTACCTTAACCTATGCATTAGAAAGTAATCAAGACTTGGGTGACGAACCAAAGTTACATGGTTTATTATATGCAAAAGGTGCACTCGGCGGGAGTCAAAGCACTCAAATTACAAAAGTCGATGAAAATAGTTATGTAGGTTTAGTTCAAAGCAACATCGATTTTCGTAATCAAACGGAATTGGATCACGTAAATATAAACTGGATTATTGAAAATATAACAAATCCAAATAACGAAGAGGAAATACAAGGTAAATGGAGCTTTGCTCTTTCTTTAGACGCAACGGCGAATCAAACACAGATCATAAATCAAAGTGTTGAACACGAGGGAGTAAAAGTAAACATAGACAATATAACCTTTACCCCCATGAGCTTTATCGTTTATTACAATCAAGTGATTTCGGATGAGACAAGAAATGAATGGGATGCTGTAGATGTGGATATCGAAATTAAAGACGACTTAGGCAATCATTATGTTGGTAAAGGCAATGGAGGAGCAGGTGAGAGAGGCGGCTATAACATGAACTGGAGTAAAACTTTTGAAAAATTAGACCCCAATGCTACCAAGCTTATACTGACACCTCAGATAAACTTGTATGAACACACTGCCGAAAATCATGGTTCATTAGAAATAACGAGAGACGAAGGTTCAAAAGAAATTGTATTGCCTAAAAAATCAGGAAGAGGTAGAGAACAAATTAAATTGGATGATATTGTCATTGAAATAAAGAAATAAATGATAAGACATTAAGGCTTATGAGAGGACATGCTATGGTTCCTTCAGATTAAGCCATAAAAAAAGCGAGCAGGATCGTATCCTGCTCTTTTTTTGTTGCATATTTAATAAGGAGAAACGATAATTTAATGATATGTAGGAAATAGGATTGATTACATTTATAAATGACAACTTTTGATTAAAAGGTAATATTAATCGGAAAAATGTGCTATAATTTAAAGTTGAAATTTCAAAGCTTTAACAACAACAAGAAAAGGTGAAACGAATGATAATGAACGAATGGGAACAACTTTTATGAATAATGAATTGAACCTTTATAAACGTATATTAAATAAACTGCCCGACTTGAATATTAAGCTTGCTGAACCCGTTAAAAATCACGCATATACAAAATTAGGGGGGAATGCAGATGTATTCATTACTCCAAATAAATATGATGAAATAAGCACTGTATATAAAATTGCGAAAGAAGAAAATGTTCCAGTTACCCTCTTGGGACATGGCTCCAATCTTATCGTGAAGGATGGCGGCCTTCGCGGGATTACGATGCATTTAAAAAACTTGAATGAAGTTCGAACCGAAAATAGTACAATTATTGCGCAGGCTGGAGCTTCGATTATAGATGTATCTAGGCAAGCATTAGAACAGCATCTGTCTGGACTTGAGTTTGCATGCGGCATCCCAGGTACGGTCGGTGGTGCTTTGTATATGAATGCAGGAGCCTATGGCGGACAAATTTCGGATGTATTAGTCAAAGCTTTAGTAATGAACGAAGCAGGCGAGCTTCTCACATTATCAAGTGAGGATCTGTCATTAAGTTATCGGAAAAGTAATATTTCTGCAAATAAATATGTCGTGCTCGAAGCTGTATTTAATCTTAAACAAGCTGAATATGCCGATATTAAAGAAAAAATGGATGAGTTCACTTTTGCGCGAGAAAGTAAACAGCCATTGGAATATCCTTCATGCGGCAGTGTATTCAAACGCCCGCCTGGATATTTTGCTGGAAAACTGATACAAGACAGCGGTTTGCAAGGGAAACGAATCGGAGGAGCAGAGGTATCCACAAAACATGCAGGTTTCATTGTAAATGTGGATCATGCTACATCTCAGGATTACATTGATTTAATCGAAGTTATTAAGACGACGGTAAAACAAAACTTTGGCATAGATTTAGAAACGGAAGTCATTGTCATTGGGGAAGACAATCAAAACTAAAACAAACGATTAAAGTTCAAAGACCCTTCCCATTCAATTGGCGAGGGTCTTTGATTTTTTACAATATTTATATTTATATAGCATTTTTGGTTTCTTATATAAAATATATCTATTATGTAATCAATTGACCTCAAGTGGGTGTGAATGCTACAGTTATCTCAGCCTTTAATCCTCACTTAACCCGTAGGGATTATGAGTTTAATACACAACCAAATTGGAGGAAACGATTTTGAAAAAGTTTAATGCATTTACGTTTGCCCTTGTTTTCTTATTTGTTATTACAGCATGCGCCAATAATGGCAGCAGCAATAAAGGAGAATCAGCCGCGGGGGTTAAAAAAGTTATTGTCGGCACTGGTAATGATTTCGAGCAAGTCGCTTTTCTCGATGATAACGGAAAGTTAACAGGCTACGACGTTGAAGTTATCAGAGAGATAGACAAACGTCTGAAAGAGTATGAATTTGAGTTTCAAACGATGGAATTTTCCAACATTCTATTAAGTCTAGAAACGAAAAAGATCGATATAGCCGCTCATCTATTTGAGAAAAATCCTGAGCGTGAACAAAAGTTTTATTTTAACGAAGAACCTTACGCTTATTGGCGGAACAAAATTATTATTGCAGCAGCAAACAATGAATCGATCAAGTCCTTAGATGATTTGAAAGGAAAAAAAGTGCTGATTGGCCCGACCAGCGCTCAAGCTCAAATCCTTGAAAATTACAATAAGGAGCATGATGGCGCAATAAAAATCGTGTACCAGCAAAACGATGCTAACGATGAAGTTCTTCAAATCACTAATGGACGGGTTGACGCAACAATAAGCGCAGACTTCCTTCTTCCGATCAAAGATCCGCAAGGCAAGCTCAAAGCAGTAGGAGATGCGCTTAATGAGGGGCATATCCAGTATGTACTCCGTAAAGACGACCCCGAGTCAAAGAAACTTGCCGACGCTGTGGATCAAACGATAAAAGAAATGAAAGCGGATGGAACCCTCGCAAAGCTTAGTACGGATTGGCTTGGTCAGGACTTTTCAAAATAAAAGCTTAACACTTTAAATGTGGAGGTGATTATTCACAATGGGAATTGCAGTGATTTATGGAAGCTCCCGCAAAAATGGAAACTCGGATCAACTAGCAAATTTATTAGTTGAAGGATTTGAAGCAGATAAAATTCACTTATCTGACTACAACATCGAGCCTATTGTCGATTACCGGCATTCTGAGAAAGAGCCTTACCCAAATGATGATTACCATCATCTGATCGAACGCGTAAAGGCACAAGATGTATTGGTGTTTGCGACGCCAATCTACTGGTATGGCGCATCAGGACTTACGAAGACGTTCATTGATAGATGGTCCCAATCATTAAGAGAGAATAAGACCGAGTTTCTATCTAGTTTTGCGTCAAAAACAGCTTGGATCATCGGTATAGGCGATGACGAGCCCCATCTGAAAGGAATTCCGCTTGTTCAGCAATTTCAATATATTTTCGACTATACGGGCACAAATTTTGCAGGTTACATCCTTGGGAGAGGCAACAAACCAGGCGATATTTTGCAAGATACCATTGCTTTGGCCACTGTGGAGGAAATCCGGAAAAAATGGCATACTTAATCAAAATGTAAATTTAGAGGAATTCACACGTTGTAACAACATCTGAATTCATTTTATAATGTAAAGAGGCAGGGAGGTGATAGGAATGGCAAATCAAATTGCCGGGAAAAGTAACTGCTCATGCAAAGCCTACTATTAGGGCGATACTTTGCGTGGGGCCGGACTGAAATATTTTCGCCCAATGGAGCTCATATCGTTTCTAATAAAAGCTTTGCACCTTATATTTTTTTTCATTAAAAATAAGGGGCTGAACAGCTATGAATAAACCATTTATTAGAAACCATCAATATAATTTAATTAAGAAACAAGCACATCTGCTTCAAACTGCGTGTAACACGGTATCCGATCCAAAAGTAGTTGAAGCGGTTAGGTATAGTACGCAAACAAAGATTTCCGAAGCATTCCCGGGCGCAACTGATCTTCAAAAGCATGAGTTAGAGAAGCTTGCAACGTTAAATAGGACAGAAGAAATTCAATCCTATTTGCAATCGCTGCAGCCTTTGATGTCGGAATTCACTCAAGTAACGGCAGCTCAAATAAAAAAGCTGTTTCCAAAAGTCAAAAAGCTAAAGGTACCTGATTTAGATGATATTGACTACCGTTATGTTACGTATATGGGTTGGACCGATATCGCATCTAATAGGCTGTTTCTTATTTACCGTCAAGACGGACAGCTTATCGGCATTGAAGGAAAGTTTACGCCAACAAATAAGAAAAGCACCTGTTTTTTGTGCAATAGACATGAAGAAGTTGCGTTATTCACGGCGATTACGAAATCAAGGCCTGCTAATGCTTCACCTGATTACTACAAGGCCATTGGAAATTATATGTGCGTAAACAGCGAAGCCTGCAACGCAAATATAACGGATGTCACCGTTTTAGAGAAATTCATAAGCAACTTCATCGGAAAACATGAATCATAATATGAAAAGAAGCATCAGAAATTCTGATGCTTCTTTTTTTTATGGTGATTTGCTTCCTCCAGTATATCTGATTGCAGTCTACACAAGTTCTTCAAAAGTGTAAGTTACAATGAGGATAAGGAATAGTAGATAGGAGGACATAAGAACAAATTTTTTAAAAAAAGAAATGAAATTACGTTTCCGAAATACCCATTGGGGGTATAATGCGAATAACATACTGAACGAATAAACAGAGGAGTGTTATATAAAATGAAAAAACAATTGGTTTTACTTAGTGTTGCTG
>NZ_JBFTSN010000274.1:0-8845 GCF_056400045.1 Paenibacillus sp. 01L418 | reverse complement strand
GTAAATGATTTCATTGCTAATCACTTGCTTGTCAGTCTCCCCAACAAGTTAACCCACATGTTATTTTAACTCGAATATTCAACCCGCATAAGCTATACCTTCAACCAAAACTACTTAGTCGTATGCAATCAGAAGTTATTAACAAACTATTGTTAACGCTTTCATGTTGACGGAGCGATTTCTTTGTCTTTTTTATTTTAAAATTTGTAATAAATACAAATAAAAGTAACTTTAAGGTTGTGTTAAAGCACTATTATTTATCGGTATATTAACCAAATTCACTATTCTATGAGGAGTGTGTTATTTATGTTTAGAGAAATTCACAAATCCAAAATTCACCGTGCGGTCGTTACGGAAGCAAATTTAAATTATGTAGGCAGCATCACGATTGATCAAGATATTTTAGACGCATCCAATATTTTAGAGAACGAGAAAGTACAAGTTGTAAATATCAATAACGGCGCGCGGTTGGAGACGTATGCGATCACTGGCCCAAGAGGCTCAGGCATGGTTTGTCTAAATGGAGCGGCTGCGCGAATGGTTCAGCCAGGAGATCTCGTTATTATTATCTCCTACGCCATGATGGAAGATCATGAAGCGAGGGTGTACAAGCCCGATGTGGTCATTATGGATGAGAATAATCGGATTGTGACGGACAAGTATCAAGAGCTGCACTCTACAACGGTATAATGCCACAGACAAAAAGTAGGGGGAGCTATATGAATATCATCCGAAATCTCTCAGAGGTACTCATTGCAAGCGGAACGAGCGGTGCGGGCATTACGTTCTGCGAGGCGGGTAAGGATCGATTCGTGTCGTATGGGCAACTACGCAAGGCAGCGGGTGCAGTACTCGGTCAGCTGCAGGAAAGAGGGCTTGGCAAAGGGCAGCATGTTGTGCTGCAGACCGAAGATAATGAACGATTTCTTGTTTTGTTTTGGGCCTGCCTATTGGGCGGCATGATCCCCGTTCCACTTACAGCGGGACGAACTGACGAAGGCAGGAAGAAGCTTCTTCAAGTAAGCAGCCAACTTGGAAATCCGTATTTGCTGTGCGAGCCAGAAATATGGGAATCTGTTGCAGCTTATTGTCTCAAAAATGAAGAACATGCCGCAGGACAGCTTCTGCAAAAAAAAATGCTGCCGATCAAGGATGTTTTGGATGAAGCAGCTGCTATAGATCGCCAAGGAACAGTCTATGCGGCAACCGAGGATGATGTTGCATTTATCCAATTCACCTCTGGTTCTACAGGTGATCCTAAAGGTGTTGTTTTGACACATGGCAACTTACTTTCGAATATGCGGGCGATATTGGAGGGCGCGCAGTCGACCGAGGCTGATTCCTCTTTAAGCTGGCTCCCGCTTACGCATGATATGGGTTTGATCGGATTTCATCTAACTCCGATGCTTGGGCTTATGAATCAATGGCAGATGCCGACCTCGACATTCGTGCTTCATCCGATGAAGTGGATGGAGCTCACGCATCAGCATCGCATTACCTGTCTATCATCACCTAACTTTGGTTATGTTCACTTTCTACAGCATTTTAAACCTGAGAATGCCACCTGCTGGGACCTTAGCTCGGTAAGGCTTATCTTTAACGGAGCGGAACCAATATCTGCGAGCAATTGCCGCGAGTTTCTCGCACAGATGAAGCCTTATGGGCTTAGAGAACAATGTATATTTCCCGTCTATGGACTAGCGGAAGCAAGTTTGGCCGTTACATTTCCGCATGTGGAGGAGAGCTTGAATACCTTATATGTAAGCCGAAAGGGCTTGAATATCGGAGATGTTATTCAGGATGCTCCAGCAGATGATCCCAATAAAATAGAAATCGTTGAGCTCGGGTTCCCTGTATCCGAATGCGAGCTTAAAATTTGCGACGAGTCTGGTCGGGAAACGCCAGATCGCTACGTTGGACTCCTCCATATTAGAGGGAGGAATGTCACCAAGGGTTATTTTAACCGCCCTGATGTGAATGCCGTTATTCTATCGACAGACGGATGGCTGAATACCGGTGATCTTGGATTTATGCAAGACGGCAGATTGTATGTGACTGGCCGCATGAAGGATATTATTTTCGTCAATGGACAGAACGTATACCCGCATGATTTGGAAATGCTGGTAAGCGAAATAAAGGGAGCAGAAATAGGCAAAGTAGCTGTTAGCGCGATTCAGAATGAAGCAACGAAGCAGGATGAGATCGCCGTATTTATTCAATATCGAGGCAAGCTTAACGGTTTTGTGCCGCTGAGGCAAAGCGTGCAGCGATTGCTAAATCGAAAAACTGGACTCCAAGTGGAGCTCATTGTTCCAGTAAAGCGTATTCCGAAAACTACCTCTGGGAAAATTCAGCGTTACACTCTTGCTGAGAGTATGCAGAGCGGACAATTCTCCTCAGTCATTTCGGAATTGGAGTCGCTGGCAGCGATTATGGAAGAAACAGCTCCCGAGTCGGCTGCTGCAGCTCCTGAAACGGATGCCGAACATCGCATATTGTCTATTTGGAAAAAAGTGCTGAAGACAGACCGCATTGGAATAGATGTTCATTTTTTGGAGCATGGCGGTAATTCACTGAGCGCAGCTTATGTAGCTGCCCAGCTGCAGTCGGCGTTTGGCATAAATGTATCTCTGAGCGAGTTGTTTCAGCATCATACTGTTCGGTTACTAGCCGCTTATGTCGCTGAAGTGACTGCTGGGGAAGATCAAAGAAATGACAGAAATGGCCAGTGCGAAGTGATTTCAAATGGAGGCACGAGGGATTGGTATCCCGCCACATCTACTCAGAAGAGATTATTTATTGTTGAGGAAATGAATTCAGGTCTCCTTCGTTATCATCTTCCGCAGCGCATAAGCATTGAGGGGGAGCTGGATCTCAGTAAGTTTCAGCAGGTGTGGGAGTCCTTGATCAACAGGCATTCTTCACTACGTACATCATTTGTTATGGACAATGATATCGTGGTCGGTCGCATTGCAGATTCAGTAAAGCTGCCCATTGTTTATACAGACGGCCGCGGCTGGTCTGAGAGTGATATGCAGCACAAAATAAGTACATTTCTACAGCCCTATGAGCTGTCTAAGGCGCCGTTGTTCCGAATGGAGTTAATCACACTCAGTCATAACCGCCATCTGATGTTATTTGATATGCATCATCTCATTACGGATGGCACGTCGATGGGAATATTAATCGGGCAATTTGTTGCGATGTATGAAGGGGCTGAGCTGCCTCCAATTCCTTTTCAATACAGCGATATTGCTGATTGGGAGAAAAGGTTCAGGGCAGAAGATAGGCGCATGAGCGGACAGAGAGGATATTGGCGGCAAATCTTCAAGGAGGGAGCGGGGGAGATCGATATCCCGGCAGATTATCGGCGTCCGCTCACTCCTAGMTACAAGGGAGCTATTGAAAAATTTGTACTCGATGCAACACTTACAGCTAAGCTGGAGCAATTAGCTTTCCGAACAGGCGGTACGTTGTATACCGTTTTAACTTCCGTTTACTTTATGCTGCTGAGCAAGTACACCGGAGCAGTTGATATGGTGATCGGTACTGCGTCGGCAGGGAGAACAAGGCCGGAGATGGATGGTATCGTGGGCCTGTTCGTCAATATGGTGCCGCTGCGACTTCGGGCTGGCAAGGAGCTTTCGATCCTTCAATGCTTTGAAGAGATCAACAAACAAATATTGTTATCGCTAGACCATCAGGACGTCCCTTACGAAGAAATTGTAGAGCTGGCAGAGGCAAAACAAGAACTTGGCCGTAATCCATTGTTCAGCACTGTATTTACGTTGCACAACATGGAAATTCCACAGTTTCATACAGCGAATGTCACATTCAAGCCTGAGCCGATAGGGACAGGTACATCTAAATTTGATATGACCTGGGAGTGTATAGCTTCGGAGGAAGGCATTACAGTATCTATTGAATATTCCCTCGACTTGTACAGTCAGGAAACAGTAAGAGGATTTGCTCGCCATTATAAAACATTGGCTGATGCAGCAGTTCAATCCCCTGAGACGACTGTTGAGATGCTTCCTATGTTAGACGAGGATGAATGCCAGCTTATTTTGGCAACTAGCGAGTCGAGTCGAGCACCTTACCCTAACGATGCTTCGCTGTACCGGCTGTTTGAGAGGCAGGTGGATCATACACCGCAGCTCCCGGCTATAGTTATGGATGAGGCGACCCTCTCTTACACAGAGCTGAATGAAATGGCAAATGCTCTGGCTAGATGGCTTATCAATCGAGGAGTAGTTCCGCATTCACGTGTGGCGCTGCTTCTTCATCGATCCTTTAATATGCCAGTTGCGATACTTGCTGTGTTGAAGACCGGCTCCGCTTATGTGCCAATCGACCCGAGTTATCCTATCGACAGGATTGAGTTTATGCTTGGAGACGCTGATATTTCTACAATGATAGTAGATGCTCAGACAAGCCATATAGGCGGCAAGCTTGCTCAAGCTGGGAATAGGCCAGTAGATAAGATTGACATGGATGCTATGAGGAACGAGTGGAGACAGGCAGAGGGACATAATTATAATGTGGATGTAACAGGGGACGACGCAGCTTATGTGATGTACACCTCTGGTTCCACAGGACGGCCAAAAGGAATTTTAACTACGCACCGAAACGTCATTCGCATTGCTCGGGATACTGACTATATCCGAATCACGAATGAGGATGCGCTGCTGCAGTTATCGAATTATGCGTTTGACGGATCGACGTTTGATTTTTATGGGGCACTTTTGAACGGCGCAAAGCTCGTCCTTGTGAATGAAAACGATTTGCTTGATATCCATCAGCTTATTTTATTGATGAAGAAACAAAGGGTTACGGTATTTTTTGCGACTACAGCTTTGTTTAATGCATTCGTTGACTCTGGATTGAAGGACTTGCCTTCCCTTCGTCATCTATTGTTTGGCGGTGAACGCGCATCAGCCTCGCATATTAAAAGAGCTTATCAGATCGTCGGTTCAGGCGTGCTGCTTCATGTGTACGGTCCAACAGAGTCTACTGTTTTCGCTACTTGTTATCCGATTGACTCGCTAGAGCAGGACAATGCTGCAATTCCAATAGGCAAGCCTATCGCACATTCAGAAGCACTTGTATTGGACGAAAATGGTGCCTTGCTCCCACCACTTGTGCCTGGGGAGTTATGTATTGCCGGCGATGGTTTAACACAAGGTTACTTGAACCTGCCGGAGCTTACTGCAAATAAATTTGTTCCCCATCCTTTTAAGGAGGGAACCAAGCTTTACAGGACAGGGGATTTGGTTAGGCGGCTGCCTGACGGTAATCTAGAGTTTTTGGATCGGCTCGACACCCAGGTGAAGCTGCGTGGATTTCGTATAGAACTGGGGGAAATTGAGAGCAAACTGCTAGAGTGTGAGGACGTTAGGGAAGCAGTAGTTATGCTGAAATACCGCAGCGGCGATCCACAGCTTGCTGCTTACATCGTAGCAAATGGTGAACTTTCCATAGATCGGCTGCAAGCAGAACTGGGAGCAAAGCTGCCGCAATTTATGATTCCGGCAGTCTTCGTGCGGGTGGAGAAGCTCCCGCTCACCTCTAACGGCAAGATTAACAAAAACGCATTGCCTGAGCCTGACTTTTCCAAACTGAGCATCGTAATGGCAGCAGCCTATGTCCCGCCTACAACCCAAACCGAGATTCAGCTTGCAACCATTTGGGAAATGGTTTTGAAGGTAGAGGCTGTTGGCGTTAATGATCATTTCCTCGCACACGGCGGTCACTCATTGAAGGCTGCAACGCTTGTGTCGGAAATTTATAAGCAATATCATGTCCGAATGCCGATCAAGGAAGTATTTCTACGTTCAACAGTTAGAGAGCAAGCAGAATGGATTGACAGCGCAAATAAAGAGGCATATGAACCCATAAAACCGATAAACATTTCTCGTTCTTACCCGTTAAGTCCATCCCAGCAGCGTATTTTTCTTATTGAAGAAATAGCAAACGCGGGTATAGCCTATCATATCCCGCTAGCGCTGCGCTTAACTTGCCATGTTCAGCGATCGGATATGGAACGGGCCATAAAAGGACTTATTGCTCTGCATGAGCCGCTTCGTACATCATTCCAGTTTATTGACGGTGAGGCGCGTCAAGTTATACATGAGCATGCTTCGTTCGAGCTTCAAGAGATAAGCGATACAACAATAGACCTGGAGCAACAGTTCTGCGAATTTGCTAAGCCGTTGCCGCTTTCACAAGCACCGCTCCTTGACGCACGGCTGCTCAGCAGCGCATACGGAGAAACTTATTTGCTTCTAAATATCCATCATATTATTGCGGATGGCATTTCGGTGAGTCTGCTTATTGAAGAGCTAGTCAAACGACTAGACGGCAAGCGCTTGGAAGAGCCGCATATTCAGTACAAGGATTATGCGGTATGGAGAGCAAGCCAAGGGAATACGGAACGCATGCGGAAGAGCATCCGATATTGGGAGACCGAGTTTAGCGATCCACCTCCGAGCCTCGACATGCCGCTTGACTTCCCGCGTGGGGAACGGCAATCGCTAGAGGGGGAGACGTTTGGATTCCATGTCCCTTCAGAGCTAGCAATTCGGCTTCAATCTATATCCGATACGCTCAATATTAGCTTAAATAGTCTGTTGTTTGCTTCCTACGCTCTGCTTCTTCAAAAGTATACAAGTGGAAATGACTTGATTATTGGGGCGCTAGCGGCAGGAAGATCACATCCCGAAACGGCTAATATGATCGGTATGTTCAATAATTTTCTTCCAATTCGCCTTAAAATAGGCGATGGAATGAAATTTGATCAATTTGCGAAGGCGTCACATGATCATATGCTTGCAGCACTCGAACATCAAGATGTGAGCTTTGACCAGATGATTGAAGCTGCGCAAATGACGATGGATCCCTCACGAAACCCGCTGTTCGATACGATGATGATTTTGCACAACCAGATCGGAAATGATCTGGAAGTAAAGGGTCACACTGTAGGGGTACAGCCTATACGCGCAGGTAAAAACATGACATCTAAATTGGATTTTAAACTTGATCTTTATCCTCATGGTGACGGAGGCCTTCGAGCAGAGCTAGAGTTTAATACGCGATTATTTCATAAAGCGACGATGATGAGGCTGGCGGACCATTGGCTCAATGTACTGAAACAAGTGACGGATGAGCCAGGTATGAGATGCTCTTCCCTCAGCCTAATTATGAAGAAGGAAGCGCAAATGCTTCTTCAAGAATGGAATGATACAGCAAGGCCGTATCCTGGTGGCGAAACCATCCATGGCTGTTTTGAGGCACAGGTGCGCAAGACGCCTGATGCTCCAGCTATTCGATCGAACGAGGGCATGTTTACTTACCGTGAGCTTGATGAACGCGCAAATCGACTCGCTCTGCTGCTCCGTCAGAAAGGTGTTGGAGCTGACACAATCGTCCCGATTGTTGCAGAGCGCTCTTTTGAAATGATGGCAGCGATTTTAGGCATTCTAAAAGCCGGGGGCGCTTACTTGCCTATCGATCCGCATTTTCCAGAGGAGCGTATTGGGTACATTCTTGAAGATAGCGGAGCCAATATATTATGTTCCCAGCACAAATGGATGAACCAACTGCCGTTTAATGGTGAAATTATAGATATAGATGCTGTTGAAGACAAGGGTTCCCATGATGCTGAGAAATGGCTATGGGAGCCTGCAGTGAACGCGCATCATTTGGCATATGTCATCTATACATCAGGTTCTACTGGAAAACCAAAGGGAGTTATGATCGAGCATGCTGCGGTCATCAACCGTATACATTGGATGCAAGATCAATATCCACTTGATTCGCAAGATGTCATTCTTCAGAAGACACCTATAACTTTTGATGTTTCAGTGTGGGAGCTGTTCTGGTGGAGTTTTGCAGGGGCATCTGTTTACTTGCTGGAACCGCGGGGGGAGCGGGAGCCGCAGGTCATGATGAAAGTAATCCGTGAGCAAGCGGTGACGGTCATGCATTTTGTCCCATCCATGCTGGGCGTATATCTCCAGTATGCATCGGAAGTTAAGGCGGACAAGCCTTTCGGAGGTTTGCGTTACGTATTTGCAAGCGGAGAGGCGTTGAAGCCTGCACAGGTGGAAGGGTTCTACAGCCAACATTCTGCAGGCAGCGAAAGTCCACGACTCATAAATTTATACGGACCGACTGAAGCGACCGTGGATGTCAGCGCATATGACTGCGCGAACTATAAGCAAGGATCAGTTCCGATTGGCTCGCCGATTCAAAATATTCGGCTGTACGTTGTGGATGAGCAGCGACGGCTGCAGCCCATTGGAATTCCGGGCGAGCTCTGCATCGCTGGAGTGGGACTCGCTAGAGGTTATTTGAACCGTCAAGAATTGACAGCGGAAAAATTTGTACCCGATCCTTTTTTTGCTGGGGAACGCATGTACTTGACCGGAGATCGCGCGCGCTGGCTTGCTGACGGTCATATCGAGTATTTGGGTCGATTCGATCATCAAGTGAAGATTAGAGGATTTCGAATGGAATGTGGAGAGATCGAGCATGCGCTGATGCAGCTGGAGGAGGTTTCCGATGCGCTCGTCATGTCCGTGAAGGATCGGACGGGAGAACCAGCCTTATGTGCATATGTGGTTTCTTCTTTTGAACGCAATGAACGTGAGCTGAAGGAGAGGCTGAGGGGGATGCTTCCGGAATATATGATTCCTTCCCTGTTTGCCTGCCTGCATTCCTTTCCTCTTAATGCTAGCGGGAAGATAGACCGCAGCCGCCTTCCACAGCCGACGTTTGCTGATTCTATTGGCGGCGCCGATCCGCGCAGTGAGACGGAGCTTCGACTAGCAGAGCTATGGAAGAG